>JAFGXO010000084.1 GCA_016936595.1 Bacteroidales bacterium
AAATAAAAAAAGCATATCGAAAAACATGTCAAGAAAAAAATATATTAGTTCTAAATAAAAGTTGTCCAATCTTTTGGGGGAAGCTTATAATGATTATGTTGATTTAGGTACTGGCTGGGGTACTGTATTTGAAATTGACCAAACTTTCTCTGTTGATTTTTGGATAAATACTACATCAGTAAACCAAAATGTTCTTGGTACTTTAGATGATGACGTTTCTATTGGTTTCCGAGGATTTAGTATTGAAATTGTTGATGGTGGTAGAGTAAGAGCTGAAATGATACATGATATTGGTATTGGCGATAACATTGATATTGTTACTAATGAAAGTGTAAACGACGGAACATGGCATCATATAGCATTTACTTATGATGGATCATCAACTGCTGCTGGTTCAACATCTGCTGCTGGTTGTCAATTTTATATTGATGGAGAAATTGCAGACCAAGTAATTGTTACTGACAATCTTGTAGGTTCAATTGTTCCTCCGGTAGATGATTTTATATTAGGTGCACGTTCAAATAATTATAATGAAAATTTTGAAGGTTCTCTTGACGAAGTTAGTATTTGGAATATTGTTCGATCTCAATGCGAAATACAACAAGCAATGAACACTGAGTTAGTCGGAGACGAAGTTGGTTTAGTTGCATACTACAACTTTAATCAAGGTGAAACCGGAGGTAACAATTCCACCGAAACAACTTTATTTGAAATTAATAATACAGCAAACGGTACACTAAATAATTTTGCATTAAGCGGAGACGTTTCTAACTGGATAGCTTCAGGTGTTGCATTATATGGTATTGGTAATTTTGTAGATAATTTTGCCCCTGTTCCTAATCAACCTGATACTGATGGTGAGATTACTATTGAAATTACTTCACTGTCTGCATACTCTGATGAAGTTATGTGGGAATTACAAGATGTTAATGGTGCTGTTATTGCAAGTGGTGGTCCTTATGGCGCTTCTGGTGCTGGAACAGTTATAGATAATCAAACAGTAACAGGTAATGGTCCTTATACTTTTTATGGTTCAACTATAGGACTAATTGGTGATAATGCTTTTGATTATTATATTACTTGTAATGGAAATGAAATATCCTCAGGTAGTGTTGCTCCAAATAGTGATGTAACTGTAACAGATATTCAGGGATGTGAAGGTGGTAATGGTTTAGATGACATTCTAACAGGATGTCCAGTTACTGAATTAACTGCTCCTACGGCAACTGACGCATGTGCCGGTGTTGTTACAGGAACATATGATGTGTCATTACCAATAACAAGTTCAACTGTTATTACATGGACATATGATGACGGTAATGGTAATACTGCTACTCAGATGCAAAATGTAACAATTGAACAAGATGTTACTGCTCCTATTCCTGATATTGCAACTCTTGATGATTTAACAGGGGAATGCTCTGTAATGGTATCAACATATCCAACTGCAACTGATGATTGTTCAGGGGTTGTTACTGCTTCAACAACTGATCCTTTGGAATATACCGAGCAAGGAACTTATACTATTACTTGGACTTACGACGATGGAAATGGTAACACAAGTATTCAAAATCAAACTGTTGTTGTTGCTGACATTACTTTACCAACTATAACTTGTGTTGATAATCAAATAATTGATTTATTACAAGGTCAAAGCACTTACACTGTAACCGGAATAGAATTTGACGCAACCGGAGACGATAACTGCGGTGTTATGCTTCTTGTTAATGATTATAATTCTGATTTTACACTTGCTGATGAAGAATTAATACCCGGAACATATACAGTAACTTGGGTGATTTCTGACTATGCAGGTAATTTAGCACAATGTACATTTAATATTATAGTAAATGCTTATGTAGGTTTACAAACTGTAACTGATTTTGATGTAACAGTTTATCCTAATCCAACTACAGGTATTATTAATATTAAAAATGCAACCGGTTACCAAATAAATTTAACCGATGTAAGCGGAAGAATTTTACAATCAGTTAATATTAATGCTGATAATTCAACTATTGATCTTACTGAATATGCAAATGGAATGTATTTTATACAATTCATTGATAACGATGTAGTTCATACAGTTAAAGTAATAAGGAAATAAATTTCTTCATAATAATTATAATAAAAAAGTCCGACCAATTGGTCGGATTTTTTTTGCTTCTGTAAACAAACAATCGTTTGCAGAATTAATAAAATAATAACTGATTTCTGCTTTTGGTTTTATAATAACAATGGCAAAAGAATATAAAATTGAAGCAAAAAATTTTTCAGAAAAGTTTATAAATAATTTTTTCTTTGTTTAAATAAGAAATAATATTGTCATTTATAGAAACTTTTGTGTTTTGCGATGTCATTTGAACCCAAATTTTGCTTTCCGGATCCCAAATTAAAAAGCGTAAACTTGCTGATCCTTTATTTTTACTGAAAAGATCTTTTAAATCTTCAACAATGGTTTCTGAAATGTCATCAAGTTTTAATTTAATTGCAATAGCTTTTACGTCCATATCATCAAGTAATTGAATTTTTTTAACTTTAAACTCAAATTCATTCGGGTTGTTGTAACGAGCTTCTATTTTTCCAACTATAAATAACTTATACCCTTTTTCCATGAATTTTTTGTATTCTATAAATTCTTTTGAAAAAAGAGCTATTTTAAATGAACCTGAAAAATCTTCAATCGTTAAATTGCCCCAAGGGTTACCCGTTTTTGTAAATCGTTGTTCGGCTGAATTAACTATACCCGCAATTTTGAGTTCTTTTCCTGCAAAGTTACTAAGATTTTTTAAATCTTTTAATTCAACGTTGGTAAAAGTGCTAATTATGTGTTTATCTTTTGATAATGGGTGGTCTGAAAGGTATATTCCAACATACTCTTTTTCTTTATTAAGTCGTTCAAGTTCAGTCCAATCGCTTCCATTTGATGATGGGGTAGGTTTTTTTATTTGAATTAAATCATTGGCTGCTCCAAATAAAGAAACTTGCGAAGGGTCGTTATCTGATTGCATTTTGTTGCTATATTTAATAAGTGCCTCAATAAAAGTTTGCCCTTCATCGGTTTCTTTAAAAAAGTCTCTTCTTTTAAATTCTGATATGCTATCAAAACCGCCCGATAGTACTAAGGCTTCCATTACTCTTTTGTTTGTTGTTGATGAAGGCATTCTTTCTACAAAATCGTAAACATTTTTAAATGGTCCGTTTTTTTCTCTTTCTTTTATTATTTCTGCAACGGGTCCTTCGCCTAAGCCTCTAACGGCAGCCATACCAAATCTTATTTGCCCTTTTTTGTTAACTGTAAATTTATTAAAACTTTCGTTAACGTCGGGTCCTAAAACGTTTATTCCAAGTTGTTTGCAGTCGTCCATAAAAATGGATACTTTAGCAATATTTGAAAAATTTCTGCTTAAAACAGCAGCCATATATTGTGCCGGATAGTGAGCTTTAAGGTAGCCGGTTTTGTATGCTAAATCGGCATAACATGTAGAGTGCGATTTGTTAAATGCATAAGATGCAAATGCTTCCCAGTCTGTCCAGATTTTTTCTGCTTTATCTTGTGGGATATTATTTTTTGTGCAACCTTCTATAAATAATGGTTTTAATTTATCAATTAAATCTTTTTTCTTTTTTCCCATTGCTTTACGCAAAGAATCGGCTTGTCCTTTAGTAAAACCGGCTAATTTTTGGGATAAAAGCATAACTTGTTCCTGATAAACTGTAATTCCGTAGGTTTCGGATAAAAATTCAGCTGCTTCGGGAATATCGTATTCTATTTTTTTTGAGCCGTTTTTTCTTGCAATAAAATCGTCTATGTAATCCATTGGTCCCGGACGGTATAGAGCGTTCATTGCAATTAAATCTTCAAACCGGTTGGGCTTTAGGTTTTTAAGATGTTTTTTCATTCCATCAGATTCAAACTGAAAAACACCGGTTGTATTTCCTTCGCCAAAAAGCTCAAAAGTTTTTTTGTCTTCGTAATCTACATTTTCAATATCTATTTCTTTTCCTACCGAATAAAAAATATTTTTTAGAGCATCTTGGATTATCGAGAGTGTTCTAAGTCCTAAAAAGTCCATTTTTAACAGACCAACATCTTCAACAAATCCGCCGTCGTATTGTGTTACGTACAAACTGGCGTCTTTTACTTCCATTAATGGAATATAGTTTTCTAAGTCGTCTCGTCCGATTATTGTTCCGCAGGCATGTATTCCTGTTTGACGAACCGATCCATCAAGAGTTTCGGCATATTCCAGTGTTCTGGCCACTTCTCCAAATGCTTCTTTTTTAATTTTAACAAAATCGGGTGATAAATTAAATGCTTTTTTAAAATTATTTGCTTTTTCGTTTATTGTTTTTGCTATTCTATCTGCCTCAGAAAGAGGGAGTTTAAGTACTCTGGCAACATCTCTGATAGCCATACGCGGAGCCATTGTTCCAAAAGTTGTTATGTGAGCAACTCGTTTGTGTCCGTATTTATCGGCAACCCATCTAAGTATTTTGTCGCGTCCGTCTTCATCAAAATCAATATCAATATCGGGCATTGAAATACGGTCGGGATTAAGAAAACGCTCAAACAGTAAGTCGTATTTTACGGGGTCTATATTTGTTATTTTTAAACAGTAAGCAACTACCGATCCGGCAGCTGAACCTCGTCCGGGGCCTACAGAAATGTCCATTTCGCGGGCTGCTTTTATAAAATCCCATACAATAAGAAAATAACTCGGGAAACCCATCTTTTTAATAGTTCCAAGTTCAAAATCAATTCTTTCTTGTATTTCGGGTGTTAATTTTTCGCCCCAACGTTCTTTTGCTCCTTCATAAGTTAAATGTTTTAAATAGCTGTTTTCGTCTGTAAATTGTTCCGGTATTTTAAAAATTGGCATAATAGGCTCGCTATTTATGCTGTATTCTTCAATTTTGTCGGCTATTTCTTGTGTATTTGATATTGCTTCGGGCAAGTCTTTAAACAACTCAGCCATTTCTTGAGTTGTTTTAAAATATTCTTGTCCTGTGTATCGCATTCTTTTAGGATCTTCGAGGTCTTTTTTTGTGTTTAAACAAATAAGAATATCGTGTGCATTGGCGTCTTCTTTATTTAAATAATGAATATCGTTTGTTGCAATATATTTAATGCCAAGTTTTTGGCTCATTTTAATAATTTCTTTGTTTACTTCTTCTTGACGTTCAAAAGTATCGGAGTTTTGATTAAATTCATTGGGTTCGTGTCGCATTAGTTCTAAGTAATAATCTTCGCCAAATAAATTTTTATACCAAAGGGCAGCTTTTTCTGCCTCTTTTATTTTTTTGTTTAGTATGTGTTGTGATATTTCGCCGCCTAAGCATGCTGATGAAACAATTAATCCTTCCGAAAATTCTTCTAATATTTCTTTGTCAATTCTTGGACGATAGTAAAATCCTTCAATCCAAGCTTTTGATGCTAATTTCATCAAATTATGATATCCTGTTTTGTTTTTTGCAAGTAGTATTAAGTGATAATTGCGTTTTTTATCTTTTTCGGTTTTTTTAATTAATCTTGATTCGGGTGCAATATATACTTCGCAGCCTAATATTGGTTTTATCCCTTGTGAGGTGGCTTCGTTAAAGAATTTTTTTATTCCAAACATGCTGCCGTGATCTGTTAGTGCGAGTGAGGTCATGCCGGATTCTTTGGCTTTTTTTATTAAATCCGGTACTTTTGCGGCTCCGTCAAGTATCGAATATTGTGAGTGAACGTGTAGGTGTGTAAACTGCGGCATAGTAAAAATTTGTGTTGTGTGTGTTTGATTTGTGTAAAATTCAAGTAAACAATAGTTTACATGTGAATTGACTAATATTTTTTTGCTTTTAAGTATGTATGCAAAAATATTGCAAATATTTGAGATATAAATGTTAAATATTTAATTGTTGATAAATTGATAAAGTATCTGGTTATTAGTATGTTAAATTTGTAATTGTTGCTTTTTGTTGTTTTTTTGGATATTTTTAAGTTTGTTGTGTTGATATGTATATTTCATAATTTCTTTATTTGAAGTCCTAAAATCTAAAATTATAAAAGTAACGGCAATGTAATGCTAAATTTTATGAAAAGTTTTGCACCATTTTATTACTAAAATAAGTTAATCTGCTTTTAAAAATATATTTTTTACGTTTTATGTGCTTATTATCAATAGTTTAGTTGATGATTAAATATATAAGTAGTTTTGCACATAAGCTTGTATATTGTTTTTTAATAGAATCTTTTTTGTTATGGCTTTTTTTTAAATACCTTTGTCTTGTTTTGAAAATAGTTTTACACATAGCTTATTTATGGTTTTAAATTTTTAATATGCAGGATAGAATACAGAAATTATATGCTGAGCTTGAACAAAGGATTATAATAATTGATGGTGCAATGGGCACTATGATTCAAAAATATAATTTAAACGAAGACCATTTTAGAGGACAACGTTTTAAAAATCATTCGGTTGATTTAAAGGGTAATAACGATATTTTATGTATTACCAAACCTGATATTATTAAACAAATTCATGAACAATATATTTTAGCCGGAGCTGATATTATTGAAACAAATACTTTTAACGCAAATAAAATTTCGCAGGAAGATTATGGTTTGCATCATTTAGTTTACGAAATTAATTTTAAAGCCGCAAAATTAGCCCGTGAAGCAGCCGATAAATTTGAAGAAATTAAATTCGTAGCAGGGGCAATTGGTCCTTCAAACAAAATGCTTTCAATGTCGCCTGATGTTGAAAATCCCGGATACCGAGCTGTTACTTTCGATTATGTTGTAGATGCTTATATGCCACAAGTTCAGGGGCTTTTAGATGGTGGTGTAGATATTTTGCTTATAGAAACAATTTTTGATACACTTATGGCTAAAGCTGTTTTGTTTGCCGTTCAAACATGTGCCGAAAAACGAAATATTAAAATTCCGATAATGATTTCGGGAACAATCGACAAAAGCGGAAGAATTCTTTCTGGGCAAACAACCGATGCCTTTGTAAAAACTTTATCTAATTTAAATTTGCTTTCAATAGGACTAAATTGTTCGCTCGGAGCACACGAAATGTTGCCGCATTTAATCCAAATGTCAAAAAAAACCGGCATACCAATTAGTGCTTATCCCAATGCCGGAATGCCTAACGAAATGGGCGAATACGATCAAACGCCCGAAAAAATGGCTCTGGAAATTAAAAAATTTGCTGCCGGAAATTTTGTAAATATTGTTGGAGGCTGCTGTGGTACAACCCCTGATCATATTCGTAAAATTTCACAAACCGTTAAAACCTATAAACCTCGCAACCGATTTTCTATCCCCGCAAAAACTATAGTTACGGGGCTTGAAACTCTTGAAATAACTGCCGAAAAAAATTTTATAAATATAGGTGAGCGAACAAATGTTGCAGGATCCAAAAAGTTTGCTCGTTTAATTAACGAAAAAAAATACGAAAAAGCTCTTGATATTGCCAAAAATCAGGTTCAAAATGGTGCACAAGTTATAGACGTGTGTATGGACGATGCTATGCTTGATGCCGAAAAAGAAATGGTTTTGTTTTTGAACCTGTTGCAATCCGACCCCGATATTGCTCGTGTGCCAATTATGATCGATAGTTCAAATAAAAATGTGATTTTTGCAGGGTTAAAAAATATTCAGGGAAAAGCTATTGTAAACTCAATTAGTTTAAAAGAAGGCGAAAAAGATTTTATTTCAACAGCAAAAGAAATTAAAAAATTTGGTGCTGCAGTTGTTGTTATGGCTTTTGACGAAAATGGTCAGGCAACTAATTTTGAGCGAAGAATTGATATTGCTAAACGTTCGTTTAAAATTCTTACCGAAAAAGTTAATTTTAGTCCCGAAGATATTATTTTTGATATGAACGTTCTTACTATTGCTACAGGAATAGAAGAACACAACAATTTTGCAGTTGATTTTATTAAGTCTGTTAAATGGATTAAAAATAATCTTCCAAATGTTAAAACTACTGCCGGAGTAAGCAACTTATCGTTTTCTTTTAGAGGCAACAATACTGTGAGAGAAGCGATGCACTCAGTGTTTTTGTATCATGCCATAAAAGCCGGTTTAGATATGGGAATTGTTAACCCCGAGTTTTTACAGATTTATGACCAAATCCCAGCCGATTTGTTAAAAATAACCCAAGATGTTGTTTTAAACAAAACTACCAATGCTACCGAAAAACTAATCGAATTTGCAAGAAAGAATATTTTTGACGAAAAAACAGAAATAAAGCAAGCCAATTGGCGATTAAAATCAATAAATGAACGTTTAGAATATTCCTTAATTAAAGGAATTACCGAATTTATCGACGAAGATATCGAACAAGCCCTAAAAACTTATTCTTCAGCTTTGGAAATTATCGAAAAACCTTTAATGAAAGCTATGGATAAAGTTGGGCAATTGTTTGGACAAGGAAAAATGTTTTTGCCTCAGGTTGTTAAAACCGCCAGAGTTATGAAAAAAGCTGTATCAATTCTTGAACCTTTTATCGAAAAAGAAAATATGACAGGTAAAACAACAAAAGCCGGAAAAATACTTTTGGCTACTGTAAAAGGAGATGTGCATGATATAGGAAAAAACATTGTTAGCGTTGTACTTTCTTGTAATAATTTTGAAATAATAGATCTTGGAGTTATGACGCCTTTAGATAAAATTATTCAAACAGCAATTGCTCAAAACGTTGATATCATTGGGCTTAGTGGACTAATTACCCCCTCGTTGGACGAAATGATTAAAGTGGCAGCCGAAATGGAAAATCTACAAATGAATATTCCATTACTAATTGGCGGAGCAACAACCTCTGAACTTCACACGGCTTTAAAAATTGCTCCGGTGTATAGTTCTGCTGTTATACATGTTAAAGACGCTTCCAAAAGTGTTCAAACTTGCAAAAAAGTTATCGACAACAGAATTAATTATGCTAATGAAGTTTTAAGAAAACAAAAAAAATTGGTTGATACATACAATTCTCGTAAACCCAAACAATATTATTCATTTGCTGAAGCTCAAAATAATAATCCTAATTTGGATTATAATTATATTAAAAAACCTAAAAATATAGGCGAAATAATATTTAACGATTATCCTTTAGATGAATTAATTCCATATATAGATTGGACTTTCTTTTTCAACGCTTGGGAATTTAAAGGTCGTTATCCCCAAATATTATCAGATAGTAAAAAAGGAACAGAAGCAACTAAATTGTTTAATGATGCCAAAATTATGCTAAACAAGATAGTTGCCGAAAAATGGTTTACGGCAAGAGGTATTCTGGGCATCTATAAGGCTTATTCTCAAGATAATTGTGTTACGATTTATGACGAACAAAATAACGATTTTGCTACATTTTGTTTTTTGCGGCAGCAAGAAAAAACAGAAAAACCAAGTTTGTGTTTAGCTGATTATATTGCACCTAAAAATATTGGAATTATAGATTATATAGGCGTTTTTGCCGTTGGTGCAGGTTTTGAAATCGAACACAGAATTATGAATTTTGAAAATAATAACAACGAATATAGTGCAATAATGCTCAAAATATTAACCGATAGAATTGCCGAAGCTTTTGCAGAAAGAATTCATGAAAGAGTTAGAAAAGAATTTTGGGCTTATACCGATAATGAAAATTTAACAAAACAAGAATTATTTAATCTTAAATATCAAGGAATAAGACCCGCATTTGGTTATCCTTCAATACCAGATCATTCCGAAAAACAAACAGCATGGAATTTTATGGATATTGAACGTAAAACGGGTATTTCGTTAACCGAAAACTATTCAATGAAGCCTGTTTCGTCTGTAAGTGGATTGATTTTTGCCCACCCTGACGCTCATTATTTTGGAATTGGAAAAATTGACAAACAACAAGTTGAGTTCTATGCGAAAAAAAAAGGAACTGATGTTAATACAAACGTTAGTTGGAATGAAATACATCATTTAACAGACTAAATTTAAGATCATAAAATACAATAAATTAATTTATATTTGCGAGTTATAAAAAATTAAAACTTTAAACTTAAAGTTTCAAAAAATGAAAAGAATACAAATAAAAGGATATAAATCAATAAAAGAAATTGACTTAAATTTATTACAAATAAATATTTTTATTGGTGCAAACGGAAGTGGTAAAAGTAATATTTTATCTTTTTTTAATTTTTTAAAGCAAATATACAAGAAAAATTTAAGAGAATTTGTTGCTTTAAAAGGAATTAATAGCTTTTTACACAAAGGTGATAAATTAACTACTGAAATCAATACCCATTTGTATTTCAACACTAACGGATACTCTTTTACTCTGAAAAAGGGAGATACAGGCTTAATTTTCACTCACGAGGGAATGTGGTATGGCAAAAATCCATATTTAAAAAATCCGGTAGAAATAGCGTCTTTTAGTAATGAAACGAATTTAAGAAATCATACAATGACACGTGCAAATTACATTAGGGAATATTTGAATAACTTAGTAAAATATCATTTTCATGACACAGGTGAAAACTCTCCATTTAACAACGAAAGTAATATAGAAAATGACAAATTTTTTCTTTACGAAAAAGGACAAAACTTAGCTTCATTTCTATACAACATTAACAAAGAACATAAAATTGTTTACAATCTTATAATTAAAACAATACAATCAATTGCACCCTATTTTTCAGATTTCTTTTTAGTTCCTGAAAAAAATGGGAACATAAAATTGAGGTGGCAAAGTAAATACACAAACACTGTTTATGGTGTAAATGATTTATCCGATGGAACAATACGATTTATCGCATTAACGACACTATTTATGCAACCCAATTTACCAAAAACGATAATAATTGATGAACCGGAACTTGGGCTACATCCAACTGCAATTGCAAAATTATCCGGATTAATTAAATCCGTTTCTGCAAAAGGTTGTCAAGTAATAATTGCTACACAATCAACAGATTTAATAAGTCATTTTGAACCGGAAGACATTATCACCGTTGATCAAATAAATGGAGAAAGTGTTTTTGAAAGATTAAATTCAGAAACATTAAAACTCTGGCTTGAAGATTATACTATTGATGATTTATGGAAGCGCAACATTATTAACACTGGTCAACCTAATTTTAATTAAAATGAAAAGAATAATTTTTATTTGCGAAGGTCCAACAGAACAAACATTTTGTAAAAATAATTTGCAAAATGTTTTTCTCCAAAAAAATATTTATATTCAAACTCCTCTAATAAAGCATTCAAAAGGGGGTATTGTTAGATGGCAAATTCTAAAACAACAAATAGAAACTCATTTAAAATCTGATAAATCTGCATTTGTTACTACATTTATAGATTATTATGGGGTGTATTCTAAGTATAATTTTCCAAATTGGGAAAACTCTGAAAAAATTCAAGATAAAAATTCTCGAATGGAGATGATTGAAAAAGGAATGGCTGAAAACATTTCGGAAGAATTAAGATATAGATTTATTCCATATCTTCAATTACATGAATTTGAAGGTTTGTTATTCAATGATATTAATATATTTTACAATCAAATTCCAACAAATGATATTGTAAATAAAGAAGAGTTAGAAAGAACTTTTGCAGATTATAGTAATCCCGAAATGATTAACAATAATAAAAAGACATCACCTTCTCACCGTCTATCAAGAATTATTAAAGGATATAATAAAATTGTTTATGGTGATATTTTAGCAGAAGCAATAGGTATAGAAAATATAAGAGCTAAATCGCCAAGATTTAATAATTGGATTAGAAAACTTGAAAATATATAAAACCGCTAACATTGTGTTTAATTTCATTTGCTTTTTTAGGTGCAAAAATTGACTTTTGGTGCTTAAAAAATGAATATTTAGCCCTTGATTAACATAGTGCGAAAAAGCAAACGAAATAAACACATTCATAAAAAAGATTTATTATAAAATTTGAATTATTAGTATTATCAGCAAAATTTTATAACCCAAAAAATCAAATTTGCTTAGTATACTAAATATATTGGAAATTTTTATTGTAAAAATAAAGCAATTATTTGTAATTAAATATTAAAAAAATATTAAATATGTTTTTAATAGACAAATTAAAACAAGCAAAATCAACGCAATTTTCGTTTGAAATATTACCTCCTTTAAAAGGAAGAAATATACATGATATTTATAAAGTTATAGATGAACTAATAGAGTTTAATCCCCTGAATATTAACGTTACTTATCATCAACAAGAAGTAGTTTTTCGAGAATACGACAACAATATTATAGAAAAAAAAACAATAAGAAAACGACCCGGAACTGTTGCAATTGCTGCAGCAATAAATTATAAGTACAAAGATACTATTGTTGTTCCGCATTTAATATGTGGTGGATTTAATAAAAATGAAACCGAAGATGCTTTAATAGACCTCAGCTTTTTAAGTATTAATAATTTACTCGTTCTGCGAGGCGATCCTCCAACAAGTCAAAAAAAATTTATTCCCGAAAAAGACGGTCATGCAAATGCAAATGAGTTAGTTACGCAAATAATGCAATTAAATCAAGGATTATATTGCGATAATGAACTTAAAAATACAAAAAAAACACGTTTTTCTGTAGGTGTTGCCGGATATCCCGAAAAACACAACGAAGCTCCTAATATAGAGCAAGATATTTATTATTTGAAGAAAAAAATTGATGCTGGAGCCGATTATATTGTAACTCAAATGTTTTTTGATAATCAAAAATATTTCAACTTTGTAAAAATATGTCGAAATGCAGGTATAAATGTGCCCATTATACCCGGTATAAAACCAATAATAAATAATACAGAAGTAAATTTAATTCCAAAAACCTTTAACGTTGATATTCCGATAGAGCTGACAAAAGAATTATCAAAAGCAACAACCAACGAGGCGTTCTTTAAAATAGGGCAGGAGTGGACAGTTGCTCAATCTAAAGAACTCATAAAATTTGGTGTTCCCGAAATACACTATTTTACCCTGAGTAAAGCAGAAAATGTTAAGGAAATTATTGCCAAAGTATTTTAATAAAAAAAAATAATTTGCCTTTTTTTGAAATTAAATAGGTAAATTATTGGTGTGTTAAAAATTAGCCATTAAACTCAAATCTAAACTTTTAATTTGGTGAGTTAAAGCACCAACGGAAATAAAATCAACACCACATTCTGCATAACTTCTTAAAGTTTCAAAAGTAATCCCTCCCGATGATTCTGTTTCGTATTTCCCGGCTATCAAATCAACTGCTTTTTTAGTGTTGGCAGGTGTGAAATTATCAAGCATAATTCTGTGCACTTTTCCAACAGCTAAAACCTGATTAAGTTCATCAAAATCACGCACTTCTATTTCAATTTTCAGGTTTTTGTTTTTTTCTTTAAGATAGTTATTCACTCTAATAATTGCTTGTTCAATTCCTCCGGCAAAA
>JAFGXO010000085.1 GCA_016936595.1 Bacteroidales bacterium
ACAATTTTAAATAAAATTCGATACCTCAAACGGCTAAAAACGCAAGTTTTAGCCGTTTTTTTATGCTTTCCTTTTATTGAAGTTTATTGAAGTTTATTGAAGTTTTTTTTTCATAATATTTTTTTTATGGAAAAACTTTTGATTTGTAAATTAGAAATTACAAATAATTCTCCCGTTTATTTGTGTAAAATTTTTACATGAGTAATTTTTTAAAAATATCAATTATAATTTTACTTTTTGTTATTTTAACAAGCCCGTTTTTATTAAAGCTTAAAAACATTGATGAAAAGTTTGCATTAACTCAAATCAGTTTTGAGTATCCAAAAAACTTTAATGATGTAAAAAAATTATTTACTGATTATTTTTATACAAATGTCAAATTAACTGTCAGTAATTATTCAGATGTAAAAATTAAAGTTAATCAAGCCAAATTACACATTTACACACTAAAAAATAATTTATTTTTAGAGCAATTTGAACCATTACAAGAAATTGAAATTTCACCAAATAGCCAAACAGTATTAAATGTAAAGTATCAAGTTTATTACACAAATTTAATAAAGCTTATCGAAGATAATGAACTAAAAACAAATGGTTTACAAACTTTTGCGAACTTGTTAAAATATGGTTCATTAAACACAGACGTAATTTTAAAAGGCTGGGTTAATATTCTAGGAGTAACAATTAATATAAATGAACAAATTACTATCTAATGCCAGAGCCAGCAAAAAATATAGATGTTACAGTTAAAAAATATGCAAACTTAAACAATACAATTGATTTGATTGTTGACTTTGTAAATAATTACAGTTATCAAGTGGCTGACCTTGCTAAAGAGTTAAAAGGGAAAAACGATTTTGAGACAGGTTTTAATGTTTGGAAATGGGTAAAAAATAATATCGAATATGTAGAGGATAGTACAGAATACGAAAAACAAAAAGGCTTAGACGTTGAAAGGGTAAGAACGCCAGCCCGAACAATTGCAGACAAAAAAGGTGATTGTGATTGTATGACTGTTTTAGTCTGCTCCCTATTAAAGGAAAACAATATAAAACCTTTTGCAAAAATTGTAGCATATCCAAAAAAAGACAGTTTAGGAAATTACGAAAAAAATATTGTAGGTAACTTAAAAACAAACGGTTACGGTCATATATATTCTTTTTTTTACTATAAAAATAAACAAATATTCATTGATACAGTTCCCGAAATATCAGAATATAATACAGAACATTTTGAACCAATTGTAAAACATAAAATAATAGATATAATGGAACTACGAGCCTTATACGGTGTAAATGCACCAATAGACAATTCTGAAATACTTTTTGATGAAATTATTTTAGGCAGAGTCGTTGTAAATGCGAATGAAAAAGGAACAAAAACAGACAACCAAGTAATTAGAGCGGTTGCAGTAAATACATTGAAAAATTTTAGAAATAATTTACAAAGTGATGTAAATTTAATTGCTGAATTTCAAGTATATTCAAATCATGAAAATGAAGTAAAAATAATTGATAGCATTCTAAATGCAAAAAACGAAAATGAGTTAACCAATTTCTTAATTGATGCAACTCAAAACTCAAAGTATGCTGAACTTTACGAAGATATTTTAAATGTAATGAGCGAAAGCAACGGAGATAAATATTCTTTTACTCTTTTAGAAGATGACAAAGAACGTTTAAACGCTCGCATAAATAATGGAAGTCTTGAAGGTATTTTTAACCGAAAAAACCCAAAAGCAAATCCAAAACAAAATAAATTTTTCGCCACAACTAAAAAAATTACACTTGCACCTGCTCGCTCTGCATTTTTGCAATTAATAAAATTAAATTTTTTGGGAATGGGTGAAAAATTAATTATTGCTGATTTTGACCAAGATTTAGCACAAAAAAACGGTATAACAAATGTAAATTCGTTTAAAACTGCAAAAACAAATTTTGTTCAAAAATGGGAAAACTTTGGAGGTACAGAAAGCAAGTTAAACGATGCAATACAAAAGAGCAGAGCAAAAAGGAAATTAACATTAAACGGTCTTTCTGATTTGGAAAATGAAATGCGAGGAATCGGAATAATTGACCCGGTAACCGCTTCAACTGCATTTGCCGCAACCGCTGCGCCCGTTATTGCTGTATTTACAGCCGCTTTTAAAGGTTTGAAAGTGCCAAGAAACAACACAAAAGCAAACAAAGCACTACAACCAACACAACCAACACAAGACACACAAGACACACAAGACGTGCAACCAAAAGCAAATATTTTCCAAAGAGCTACAGGGCTATTCCAAAAAGCAAAAGCATTTGTACAAAAGGCAAACGGAGGAAATCAAAATATTACACCGGATAATATAGACCCTGACCCACCAAAAACAGCAACTAAAAATAATTCAATGCTTTATTTAGCTATTGGAATAGCTGTTATTGCAATTGTTGCAATTTTATTTTTTGCAACCAAAAACAAAGAATTAAAAGGAATTGCAGAAATTGAAAAACAAAAACGGTTAAAGTCTCAAAAACGATACAGACAACTAAACGGAGCTAAAAGAAAAACAGCAACGCCAAAAAGAAAAAGCACATCTACAGCAGTTGCTAAAAGAAAAACAGCAACGCCAAAAAGAAAAAGC
>JAFGXO010000086.1 GCA_016936595.1 Bacteroidales bacterium
ACCCGAAGGTAAAGTTACTGTTTTGGATATTGATACAGTTCAGATTTCAAATAACGGTAGTGTTATGTTTCCTTCAAAAGCTATGACACCTGAATATATTCCACCTGAAATAAAAAAAATTCAAAACGGAGATAAAGTTCCAGTTGAATGGGATAGGTTTATTTTAAGTTTAATCTTTTACGAAGTATTGTTTGGTATTCATCCTTATGCCGGAAATGGATTTAAAGCCCCTTATACAAATTCAACAACAATTAAAGACAATATATCAAATGGTTTGTTTCCTTTTGGTCAAAAATCTCAGTATTTTAACAATATACCAAAACCTCATTTGAATTTTAAAAATATACCTCTTAAAGTTCAGAATTTATTCATTAATTCATTTGAAGTTGATATTTCAAATACCCATAAAAGACCAACAGCAGAAGAATGGGGTAAGACTTTATATACTATGATTAAAGAAGGGCAACAATTAGCAGCACAAAAAAACATAGTAGAAGAACAACAGCGTGAAAAAGACTGGCAAAATTGCAATAAAAATTCTATTCAAAGTTTACTTGAATTTAGAAAAAAATACAACAATCAAGGCAAATACACACAAAAAGCACTACAACTTATTAACGATATACGTACAAAAAACAACCAATCAACATCTAATACAGCAGTTACTACAAAACCAACGACACAAACACAGACAACAAATACATCTTATTCAAATTCAGAATTAAAGAAACGAGTAAATCGTTCATTAACATATTCAATTTTATTTCTTATAATTCCGAATATTATAATTAATCTGTTCTTTATGATAATTTATGGTGAATTTGAATTAAAATGGTTGTTTTTCTCTACAATAAGTTTAAATCTTCCTAATCTAGTACTGAAAATAACAGCAATATTTGCTATTATTTTCTCTGGAATTGCAAAAAGTAGATACAATAACTATAATTATTCAAAATGTGAGAAACCATTAAAAACAGCAAAAGTATTCAAATGGATAACAATTATATTAACGGGTTTGTATGTGATTTTAAGAATGATTGATTAACAATGATAAGAAAAAAAAAAAGGCTATATCATGCTACTTGTCGTCAGTGGTTTTGGGGTGTTTTGCTTCGCCTACGGCTTCGCAAAAACACCCCAAAATCACCGCCGCAAGTAGCTTTTCGTTAAACTCAACAAAAAATAATAAAAATGAACAAAGCATCATTAATTGCAGCAATTATTTCAACAATATTATTATTTGGTAGTATATTCTTTTTAATTAATGAAAATAAAACAAGAAAGAGTTGCACAGAACAAATTCAAGCAACATTATATCCAAATTTTACTGTATCAGATTATACTTTTTTTAAAAGTTATAGTATAACGTATAAATATGAAATTGATGGCAAAGAATATAACGGAGCATCTCAGATAAGAAAGGACCCTAATTTATTAAAAGAAGGAAAAATTACCATTTTATATAATCCTTTAAATCAAAAACAAAACATACCTGAAAATGGAGGTGATTTTAACAAAGTACTATACATCATAATGATACTTATATTTTTAATAATTCCAATAGGTGTTGTCTATTATTCAATCTCTAATAAAATAGAAAAGCGAAAGAAAAAACATTAAAATTTTCCGTATCTTTGTAAAATAAGTTAAACATGTAAAAATACAGAAACATGACAAAAATAGCAAACCCGATATACGATGTCGTTTTTAAATACTTAATGTCTGATAATAAGATTGCTAAGCTCTTAATTTCAGACCTTTTGGGCGTAGAAATTACAAATTTAGAATTTCGTCCACAAGAATTTACAACAGATAAGGAAAATAGAACTTTAACAGTTTATAGAGTTGATTTTAAAGCAGAAATTGTTCTAAATAACGGAGAAAAATTAGTTGTGCTGATAGAAATTCAAAAAGCTAAATTTACAACTGATTTAATTCGTTTTAGAAAATATTTGGGAGAACAGTATGCTTCAAAACAAAATACAATAGAGAAAGACGAAAAAACACTTCCATTGCCGATAATTACAATTTATTTTCTTGGTTATGGTTTGGATAACAACAAAGATATTCCAATTATAAGAGTAAAACGACAATATCTTGATAATTACAACGGAGATAAACTTGAAGGAGAAGAAATGTTTATTGAAACCTTAACTCACGACAGTATAATTGTTCAAATTCCTGCACTAAAAACACAACGTAGAAACGATTTAGAAAAAGCATTAAGTGTTTTTGAAGTTGGGAAAGTGCAAGAAGTCAGCATCAACGAAGAAGATTATCCTGAAAGATATAAATCTGTTGTAAGACAACTCTTAAAAGCAATTGCAAACGAGCAAATTCGTAAAACAATGGACGTTGAAGATGAAATTTTGGAAGATTTAGAGAAAAAAGAACGTTTAATTGCCAAAAAAGACAAAATAATTGAAGAAAAAGATACAGAATTATTAAAAGAACGTCAAAAAATAACTGAACAAGAACGAATTATTAAAGAATTGCAGGAACAGCTTAATAGACTGAAAAAATAAAAAAAGAGTTTAACATTTGCTTTGATTTTATTGGCTTTTCAAAGT
>JAFGXO010000087.1 GCA_016936595.1 Bacteroidales bacterium
AAGAAGTACAAAGTTGCTTAACTCTGAAAAACAAACTCTTATGCGTAATCTGTCATTTCGAGCGTAATTGTGGTTATCCAAACCTTAAGATTGCTTCAATGTCCTTCGTGCATTGAAGTAAATTAGTAAACTATTTAAAAAATTAAACAAGTAAAATCTTAATATACCATTTTTTTTCAACATCTCTCTTTCAACATCAATTTACATGTCTAAAAAGATAAATTTTTCTGATAAATATCAGATAAGTTAAACTATATAATGTTGTTCTTTGTAACAACAAAATTATTTATATCAATAAATAATTTTCAACTATATAAATCAAATAAAAAGATAAAAAATGAATATTTCACACATCGAACACATTGGAATAGCTGTAAAAAGCATAGATGAAGCAAAAAAATATTACGAAGATGTACTTGGGTTAAAATGTTATGCAGTTGAAGAAGTTACTGATCAAAAAGTAAAAACAGCTTTTTTTCAGGTTGGACAAACAAAAATAGAATTACTTGAACCAACATCAGACGATAGTGCCGTGGCAAAATTTATTGAAAAACGAGGCGAGGGTATTCATCACATCGCATTTAATACCGCAGATACAAATGAAGCTCTTAAAACTGCTGAAGAAAACGGCATAAAGTTAATCGACAAAGAACAACGAAAAGGCGCCGAAGGTTTAAATATCGGTTTTCTGCACCCAAAATCTACTTTTGGTGTGTTAACAGAATTTTGCAGCAAAAACAATTAACCTGCAACCAATAAATTATTTTTAACACTTTAAATTTAAAATTCTAATCTAAAAAAACAACAAAACAATATGAATAATCAGGATAAAATAAACGAACTGCTTAGCAAACGCGAAGAGGCAAGACTCGGTGGAGGCGTAAAAAGACTTGAGAAACAACATTCACAAGGAAAATTTACAGCTCGCGAACGTATTGATATGCTTCTTGATGAAGGTAGCTTTGAAGAATATGACATGTTTATTACTCATCGTTGTAATAATTTTGGTCTTGAAAAAACAAAATTTCTCGGAGATGGGGTAATCACAGGGCGAGGAACTATAGACGGCAGAGTAGTTTTTATTTTTTCACAAGATTTTACAGTTTTCGGAGGCTCTTTATCTGAAACTTTTGCAAAAAAAATATGCAAAGTAATGGATCAGGCAATGAAAGTTGGAGCACCAATTATTGGATTAAATGACAGCGGAGGAGCTCGTATTCAAGAAGGTGTAATGAGTTTGGCTGGATATGCCGAAATTTTTCAAAGAAATATTATGGCTTCGGGTGTAATTCCTCAAATTTCGGCAATTTTTGGTCCTTGTGCCGGAGGAGCTGTTTATTCTCCTGCTCTGACAGATGTAGTTATTATGAGCAAAGACACAAGTTACATGTTTGTTACAGGTCCTAAAGTTACAAAAACTGTTACAGGCGAAGATATTACAACAGAAAATCTTGGTGGAGCCAGTGTTCATGCAACAAAATCCGGAGTTGCTCACTTTAGAGCCGATAACGAAGAAGAAGGAATTTATCTTATTAGAAAAACACTTGAATATTTGCCTCAAAATAATCTTGAAGAACCACCCATTACTGAATATAAAGGAGAACAAGAAAGAGAAATTGATGAGCTCAACTCTATTATTCCCGAAAGCACCAACACTCCTTATGATGTTAAAGACATTATTTATAAAATTGTTGACGATGAGGAATTTTTAGAATTTCACCGACATTATGCAAAAAATATTGTTGTAGGATTTGCAAAAATGGACGGAATGCCTATAGGAATTGTTGCAAATCAACCTAATTTTCTGGCAGGAGTTTTAGACATAAAAGCATCAAAAAAAGCTGCTCGTTTTGTTCGTTTTTGCGATGCATTTAATGTTCCATTAGTTACTTTTGTTGATGTTCCCGGCTTTTTACCAGGTAGTAATCAAGAACATAACGGAATTATTTTAGAAGGAGCTAAATTATTATTTGCTTATGGTGAAGCTACTGTACCTAAAATAACAATTACACTCAGAAAATCTTATGGTGGAGCTCATGATGTTATGAGCAGCAAACAATTACGCGGAGATTTGAATTATGCTTGGCCTACTGCTGAAATTGCCGTTATGGGAGAAAAAGGTGCAATTGAAATTCTTGAAGGCAAAAACATCAATAACATTGAAGAAAAAAGCAAAAAATTAGAATATATAACCCAAAAAGAAGCAGAATACCGAACAAAATTTGCTAATCCGTACGAAGCTGCTCGCTTTGGGTTTATCGACGATGTTATAGAACCACGCAACACTCGAATAAGGATAATAAAAGGATTAAGAGCTTTAGCAACAAAGAAAGAAATTAATCCGCCCAAAAAACACAATAATTTACCTTTATAAATCAAAAATATGGATAGCGAACTTCTAAAAAATGGTATTTCAATAGCTGTAACAGGCTATTTGATTGTTTTTGCTGCTTTAACTTTCTTTTATGCAACGTTTTATTTTTTACCTAAAATTATAAAAATCAGAATAAAAAAGAAACTAAAAAGTGAAAACAGAGAGTGTGCCGAAAAAGTTCACGAAGAAATTAGTGGTGCAACCGTTGCTGCCATAAGCTCAGCAATATACTTGTATTTAAGTGAACAACATGATAACGAATCGTACGAATTAACTATAAAACGAATTTCAAAACGATATTCTCCTTGGAGTTCTAAAATATATTCAATGAATAATTTAAACAAAAGAACATAAAGCACTGAACAACAGAACATTAAGTAGAAAAATCTAAATAAACAATAAAATTATGAAAAAATATAATTTCTCAATACGTGGAACAAATTACACGGCAGAAATACAAAAAGCCGAAGGTAATATTATTGAAATAGAGGTAAATGGAACAATATATAAAGTTGAACTTGAAAAAACTGTTAAAACAAATAAAACTCCCAAACTAATGCGTTCGGCTGTTCCGCCACCTCAAACAAGAGAGAAAAAAATAAACAAATCATTATCTTCAAAAATCACTATTAAATCACCATTACCCGGAATAATAACTAAAATACTTGTTAGAGAGGGAGATGTTGTAAAAGAGGGTGATACTCTATTGCTTATGGAAGCAATGAAAATGGAAAATAAAATTGAAACTGAAAAAGCCGGAATAGTAAAATTAATTAAAGTTAAAGAAGGCGACAATGTTTTACAAGACGATATACTTGTTGAATTATCTTAAAATTAGTAAAACAAATAAAACTACAAATTTTACAATTCTAAATTTTTCTCTAACTTTTTAAATTATGAAAAAATTAATAACACTTATTATAATTATAGCTTTTTTGGCAACTACTTGGGCTATATTTATAAAACCATTTTCAATATCAGCACAAACACCTCCAAACAACACAACTATCACACAAACAACAAATAATCAGTATAGTGTTAGCAATGGCTTATCGAGATTTTATGAATTTACCGGAATAAAAAATGCAACTCCGGGACATGCAATAATGATTTTTGTAGGTCTATTTTTTATTTTTCTTGCTATAAAATACGAGTATGAACCTTTATTATTAATCCCAATTGGAGTTGGAATAATAATCGGGAATATACCTTTTGCACTTGATGCTAATTTAAAAATAGGCGTTTATGAAGAAGGCAGTGTTTTAAATTATCTGTATTTTGGAGTAGTAAAAGGTATTTATCCACCTCTTATTTTTCTGGGTATTGGAGCAATGACAGATTTTTCATCGTTGATTTCAAATCCTCGTTTAGTATTACTTGGTGCAGCTGCTCAAGTAGGTATTTTTGCAACATTTATTGGTGCTTTAGCCTTAGGTTTTCATCTACCCGAAGCTGCTGCAATCGGTATTATTGGAGGAGCCGACGGTCCTACTGCTATTTTTATTTCTTCTAAGCTTGCTTATGGATACACAATGGCCGACGGAACCGTTATTAAGAATTTAATTGGACCAATCGCTATTGCTGCATATTCATATATGGCTTTAGTGCCGGTTATTCAGCCCCCGATTATGAAACTTTTAACTTCTCAAAAAGAACGAAGAATAAGAATGAAACCGCCAAGAGCTGTTGGTAAGCTCGAAAAAATTCTTTTCCCGATAATTGGGTTAATACTAACAGCATTTATTTCTCCCTCGTCGTTACCATTACTTGGAATGTTATTCTTTGGAAATATTTTAAAAGAATCAGGTGTAACTAAACGATTGGCCGAAACTGCAAGAACATCTTTAATTGATATTGTAACTATTTTACTTGGTTTAACTGTTGGAGCTTCAACCCAAGCCGATGTATTTTTGACAAAAGAATCTATTCTGATTTTTATTCTTGGTGCACTATCGTTTATGGTAGCAACTGCAGGCGGAATTATGTTTGCAAAAGTTATGAATATTTTTTCAAAAGAAGATAATAAAATCAACCCATTGATTGGTGCTGCCGGTGTTTCAGCAGTGCCGGATAGTGCAAGAGTAGCACAAACCGAAGGACTAAAAGCAGATAAAACAAACCATCTTTTAATGCATGCTATGGCACCAAATGTTGCCGGAGTTATTGGATCGGCTGCTGCTGCCGGTATTTTATTGAGCTTTTTAGGTTAAATTTATCTTTCAAAACAATAATACAACAAGCTCGTTTATATTTTAATCGAGCTTTTTTGAATATTTATTTTCAATATGAAAAAAAAAAATTAATTAACCCCAAAAATTGTTTTAGTTTGTGAAAAGTATATTCTTAATCAGAAAAATTTAATAATCATGGATCAAAAAAAAATATTATTCCTTGTTGTTGGCATTTTCTCTTTTATATTTGTTGTTATAATTCTTCAAATAAGAACAAAATCAAACTTTAAAGAAGATATAATTGCCGCAACAAATAATCAGTTTGAGGAAGTTGAATTTTATAAAGATTATTTAAGAGACGACGCCGATTTAAACCTTAAAATTGCTGATCAGCAAGACATTGATGATTTTATTTCAATTCTAAAAACTATTACACCTGCAAGCTACTCAATAAAAAGTTTAGATGTTGAAAAATGGTATAAACTGAGATTTTATTTTGTAACTAATGGTAAAAGAAAACTAATAACTGTAGAGGTGTTAAAAGCTGCACAAACCGGAGATGTAGGCGTAATAAGCATCACAAAAGGTGATGTAGGAGTTACATCAATTGGTATTTTTGGTTCTGAAGAATTACTTAAATGGGCTGAAAATATGCAAAACAAACCAGGTTACGAAAACATTTCAGGCAGCTACTAACAATACTCAAAAAAAACCTTTCACAGGATTAATGAATTTAAAATATGAACAAACCGGTTGTTGACCAAAAAATTGAGTTCGGGAGATTTGAGAAATCTTTTGATGAAATTAATTTCTTAGAAGTAGATAAACCTTTTGGATCCAATTTTTTTAAAAATTCAAAATTAAAAGAATGGAACGCATTTCAAGTGGGAAATAAACATTTTTTTATTCTAATTGCAATTTATAATGCGAAATTTTTAGGCGTTATTCAATTTCTAATTTATGATAAAATCAATAAAAAAAAATATTTTTACAAAAAAAATGTAATTCCAACAAAATTAACAGTACCTAATTCCATTAATAATTCTTTTGCAGAATTCAAATCCAATAATTTTTTTATTAGAGCAGAGTATGTTTCAAATAAATTAAAAATATCAGCCTTTGCAAAAAATAATAAAAAATTACCGGATTTTAAAGCCGATTTTGAGGCTGATTTATCCGAAAAACCTCCTCAAGTTGCATGTATTCCTTTCAAAATAAATGCAGGAATGTATTCACAAAAATCAGCAGTAAATGTTTCGGGAAAACTAACAATTGGTAGTGATATTTTTGATTTTATAAAATCAGATAGTTTTTTAATTTTTGATGACCATAAAGGTTTTTATCCTAATCCAATGATATACGATTGGTGTACAGGAGCAAAAACTGATAAAGAGAATTTTGTTGCGTTTAATTTAACTGATAATCAGTCTATTAACTCCGATAAATTTAACGAAAATTGCATCTGGGTTAACAATAAAATTCATTATCTGCCTGCAGTTAAGTTTACTCGCTCAAACAATAATAAAGAATGGATTATAAAAGATAAAAATGGTTTAGTAGATTTAAAGTTTTTTCCAAAAGTAGAAAATAATCTCATATTTAATTTGTTAATAATTAAATCAGATTATCAAGGCCCATTTGGTTATTTTAAAGGTTTTATTAAAATAAATGATAATGATAAAATAATATTAGATGACGTTTTTGGTATGGGAGAGAAAAAATTTATAAGAGGTTAGTATTATCAATAAAAAAACAGTTTTTTTATTATTTTTATTATCTTTCAATAGAAATATTGTATTTATTCAACAATCCGATTACTTCAGGTATCGAAAATTTTGCTTTTTTAATTCTATTATTTTCCGGATCAATTGAGTAATTTACCGAACCTCTTAAATCTGCTTTTTCAAGATTTGTGTTATCAAAAATAGCATCAAGTAAATTGCAATTTTTGAGTAACATTTTTTCCATTTCAGTTTCCGAAAAATCAACTCCCTGAAGTTGACAATTATCGAACAATGAACGATTTAATTTCATTTGATAAAAAGTAGAATAATCTAAACGACAATTGTTAAATTTTACTGAAAACCCAAAATTATTACTCTGTTCAAAATGTAAACCGAGCATTTTACAGTTATTAAACTCAATATTCTGAAATGTTGTTTTTAAAATTTTTGAATTACTCAAATTACAATTATTAAAAACTACATCAAGTAGAGAAACTTCATTAAGAATAGAATTTGAGAAATCACAATGCTTAAAAGTGCAATTTTCGTATTCGTTTTTTGATAAATCATTAGCCGAAAAATTTATATTTTCAAATATTTGTTCTTCAAAAAAATTCGAGATCATCATTATATAAAATTATAACATAATTTATTAAACCCATTTATTTTTAAAGGCAAAAAAGCTCATTTTTACAGCATTTCTAATATGTACCCATAGTGTTGTTATAAAACCATAATAATTTACCATGATTTTAAAACGTTCTTTCAAACTTGCTTTAAATCTTTTTTTTGTCAAACCTCCATCTAAGTATCTGATAATGTTGGCATTGGTATTTTTTATATTTTTAGCTTTTTTTAATATTTTGATACACCAATCAAAATCAGCTGAATATTTATAATTCAAATCATACAAAGGTGTAATTTTTAGAGAAGGAATAAACGCCTGATGACTAACAAGCATACCGTTTTTAAACGATTTCCAGCTAAGTTCCTTTGGTGGACGATGTCGGCGTTTGCCCTTTATGTTGCCTGCATCATCAACAATTAATGTATCGCCATAAAAAACATCAACATCTGTATTTATAGAGCCATAAAAAATTTGTTCAACTGTTTTTTCATCATAAAATAAATCGCCTGAATTTAAAAAACATACGTAATCGCCAGTAACTTTTTTCAAACCTTTATTCATGGCATCATACAATCCATTATCGGGTTTGCTAATCCAAAAATTTAATTTATCTTCATATTTGTTTATCAATTCTTTTGTTCCATCAGTTGAATTTCCATCAATAATTATGTATTCAATATTTTTGTAGGTTTGAGAAAAAACAGAATTCATTGTTTTTTCGATGTGTAAAACATCATTAAAAACTATAGTAACTACTGATAATTTCATTATATTAATTAAGAAACAAGTTCATTTTTAGAAGCAAACATATGGAAATTGCTTTTTATAATAAATACACTAATTGTTTATCATTAATATATTTATAAAAACAAGATAATAATAAAAACAAAAAGACAAAAGTATAACTAGTTATCTCTTTGTTCAAAATTTTCTTTTTCTTTATCTTTAACTCTTTTTACAATTAAAACAATAATAATTGACAAAACAGCAATGAAACCTAAGGCATAAAAACCTATAACTAAAAAACCAATAGAATCCATTTTAGATAGCATTGAGTTTTACAGCAGTTCCATAAGCTAAAATTTCAGATGCACCTTGCATTATTAAAGAAGTTGAAAATCTTACATTAACAATTGCATTAGCTCCTAATTTTTCGGCATCTTCCATCATTCTTTTAAAAGCTTGCTCGCGCGACATTGCCTGAAGTTTAGTATATTCACTAATTTCGCCGCCAACTATATTTTTTAATCCGGCCAAAAAATCGTTACCTATATTTCTGGCTCTTACAGTACTACCTCTGGCAATGCCTAAAATTTGCACTATTTCTCTTCCGGGAATTGTTTCTGTGGTTGTTACAATCATAATTTAAATTTTTAATTTGTAACAAAATTAACATAATCAAACTATTAACAAATAAAACTATTCATTTTTTTTTTTGGTCTAATATTAAAGCGTTAATTTTATACCCAAAAATAAAAAAAATTGAAAAATTTCAGAATTATATATTTAATTATTCTACTTCTTTTTTTTCATATAAATACTAAAGCACAACGACAAGCAAATATTTGGTATTTTGGGAATTTTGCCGGAGTAGATTTTAACAGTGGTTTCCCTATACCTTTAACCAACGGAAAAATTGACAGGTGGGAAGGAGTTGCTTCAATATGCGATTCTCTGGGGAATTTACTTATGTACACCGATGGCGATAGTGTTTGGAATGCTCAACACGAACACATGCCAAACGGCTTTGGATTACTTGGAGAACCAGGCTCAACCGAATCGGCTATTATTATTCCTTATCCACAAAAAGATTCTTTATATTTTGTTTTTACCGTTGATGCTGAAGGTGGCGAAAGTGGACTTTGTTATTCGGTTGTTAACATGAACCTACAAAACGGATTAGGTGATATTGAAACAAAAAACGTTCAATTAGAAACGCCTGTTAGTGAAAAAGTTACAGCAGTAAGACATGCAAACAACAGAGATTTTTGGGTTATTTCTCATGGCTGGGAAACCGATTCTTTTTTAGTTTATCTTGTTACTCCTGAGGGAGTTAATTTGCCTCCTCAAATATACGAAATTGGTACTCCGCACAACGATATTGGAATTACAGGCAATAATGCTGTAGGGTACATGAAAGCTGCTCCCGACGGAAGTAAAATTGCTTGCGTTTTACAGGTTAACATGATTGTTGAACTTTATGATTTTGATAATCAAACCGGCGAAATTTCAAACCCAATAACAATACCTGCCGATTTAAGTCCCTATGGAGTTGAATTTTCGCCCGAAGTTTCTAAACTATATTTTACCTCAAGGCGTTTTTTGTTTCAAGTTGATTTATCAAACTCCGAACCCGACAGTATTATAAACTCAATAACCTTAATAGACAGTTCGTTAACAGGTAATTTTTTTGGTTCGGTTCAACTTGCTACAGATGGAAAAATTTATCTTGCTCACGATTTTAACCCTTATCTTGGTGTAATTAACAAGCCTGCATTAAAAGGAGATACATGTAATTTTGAGCTTTACGGATTAAGTTTATTAGGTAGAAATAGTAGAATGGGTTTGCCCGATTTTATTCAAACTTATTTTTTGCCCCCCAATTTTAAAACCGAAAATTATTGTTTTGGCGATAGCACTATTTTTTTGATAGATGATACTGTAGGAATAGATTCTGTTTTTTGGGATTTTGGAGATACTTTTTCTGAATTTAATAATTCAAGAAATTTTTCCCCAAAGCATAAATATTTAACTCCGGGAATTTATGTTATTATATTAAATATGTGGCGAAACGGAACAAATTATATCAAACAAAAAATTATACAAATAAATGCATTACCAGATGTAAATCTAGGAAATGACACACTAATTTGTTCTGGATCTTCTGTTTTACTTAACGCAACTTGTCAATATGGAATATATGTATGGAATAATTTTTCTACAGATTCAACTTTTTTAGCAAATGAAAACAACTCTTATTCTGTTCTTGTTACAAATAAATACACTTTATGCTCAAAAGCTGACACAATAAATATATCTTTATTACCACTTCCCGAATTTAATTTAGGTAATGATACCGGATTTTGTATATTCGACAGCTTAAAACTATCTATTAATTATCCAAATGTATTATTTTTATGGAATAATGGAAGCACTGATAGTTCAACATATATTTTTGACGAAGGTGTATATTCATTAACTGTAACAGATACATTTACTTGTGCTTTCTCTGATACAATAAACATTGAAAAACACAATTTGCCAATTTTTTCTATCGGCAATGATACTATTATATGCCCTAATACTTCAATTTTTTTATTAAATAATGATTTTAAAAAATATCTCTGGAGCGATTCTTCTACTTATGAGATATTGGAAGTTACTGCTCCGGGAATTTATTGGCTTCAAGTTACCGATACAAACAATTGTAAATCAGCAGATAGTATTGTAATTGTTAAAACAGATATTCCTATTATTAATCTAGGCAACGATACAACTATTTGTGATAACAATTTTATAAAATTACAATTAAAAACCCAAACTTTAGATTATTTATGGAACACCGGCAGCACAGAAAATAACATTACAGTAAGCAATAATGGGCTTTTTTGGGTAGAAGTTACAAATATTTGTGGCACATCAAAAGATTCAATTTTTATAAATACAGAATATTGCGGTGATTTATATATACCCAATATTTTTACGCCAAATAACGACGGAATAAACGATTATTTTAAAATAAAAGGAATAGAAAAAGAAATTTGGGTTATATATATTTATAATCGCTTTGGCGATTTGGTTTTCTTATCTCAAGATTATCAAAGTAATTGGCAAGCTGATAATTATCCTGATGGTACATATTATTACATTTTAAAACATTCAACAAATACAGAATTAATTTTTAAAGGTTTTGTTGAAGTTTACAGAGGCGAAAAATAGTTCTTCTAAAAAATTCAGTTTTTTTATTATAATTCCTAATATCTTAATTTTTAGAAGAAAAAATAAAGTAATTTTGTTAACTAATAAAAAATATTTTTATAAAATGCAAAAACTCATATTTTTTATTCTTATCTTATCAAATATTGTATCTTATTCTCAAAATAATAAGAATTACGAATTTTCTCAAGGCAAAGAAGTAACAGACTTTATAGCTCCATAT
>JAFGXO010000088.1 GCA_016936595.1 Bacteroidales bacterium
GCTGAGGGACGTCCCGAAAAATCGGGATCCAGACCGCAAAAATAGACCGTAACAAGTTATTAATTAACAACAAGTTGCGGTTTTTTTTTAATAGGTGGCAAATAATGGAATCAGTTCAACTTTTGTGGGAGAGTTTTATAAATTGCTATTTCTAATTTTTATCGTAAAATTTGTATAAATTTTAGAAATCTTAAAAATATTAGCTGAATTAGATTACTGAGATTTTGTTTTCCAACATCATAATTCTTTGCATCGCAAAATTTTTATAGTTTTAAAACTTCTACCTCATTAGCACTAAAAATGACTTGTTTTATTCCCTTCCAAAGTAATTGGTGATCCAATTTTGGGAGTAGTTCCTAATTCAATAATATTTCATAAATGTTCTTGTTTTTTTATTTTAATAGTTTTATCTTTGATATGTTTAAATTATAAAACTATGAATAAGTTTTTTGCTGTTTTTTTGTTTTTAGCTATTCCTGCTTTTACGTACTCCCAAACAATTGATGCTATTGCAAACTTAATTTCAGAAGAAATTATTAATGAATTTGATAAATTACCCAAAGATGATACAGTTAAAGTTGTTTTCAGCTACTTGTTTTTTGATGATAATACTCAAACACAACTAACTGCCGAATTAAGCCGAAAAATTAGTTATAACTTATTCAATGCTCTTCAGAAATATCAAAATAAAAACATTGGTTCAAAATATAAGAACATAATTCTTATACCAAATACTATTTTATACAATCAGTTTAATTCATCTATCAGAAAAAATGCGATAATACCTGAAAGGCAAAATCATTCTGATTACTGGGCTAACTTTAAAAAAAATAACACCCCTGATTTTTATATCTTCGGAAGCTTTTCTTTAGATTACAATTGGAAGCTTTTTTCAATAAATGAACTTTCAATTACACCGAATACGTATAATGGGAACTTTAGTAATTATAATAATATTTCTGTAGATATTGACAATATTGAATTAGACGTTGATCAACTAAATACTTTAGTTAATAAAAATATTTCACTAAATAAAAAAAATGTTTTTGATCAATTTATGTCATTAACCGGCTCATTACAATCTCAATTATTTGAAGCTGAATTTTATAAAGTTGACGATGCTGGTAATGTTGTAGTTAAAAAAAATAATTTTGATACTGTAAATACTACCGATACTTATCAGATTAAAGTTAAAATGTTAGAAGATGCATTTTTATATGTGTTGTATTTTGATGTTGAGGATACTTTAAATGATCCTTATGTTTACTTTTTATCTAATAATAATAACAAATTTTTAAAAGATGATATCTTATTTGTTCCGAAAAATAATAAAGGAATGAAGTTTGCTGCTCCAGTAAATACAAATTTACATAATTCAACAATTAGAATTAAAATTATTGCATCAAAAAGTGTTTTTATAGAAGATTTTACTAAAATTGATAGAAGTAAAATGGAAAATTTGCTTATAAAACTTAATCCTGATTTAATTTACACTCAGGATATTACTGTTATTAGACCATGAGTGTTTTAACAAACTATCTAAACTATCTAAACTAAATATCCATGAAACGAATACTCACTCTTCTATTTCTAATTTTTTCATTCTTCACTTTTAGAGCACAAACCCTGCAAATAAAGATGGTTGCGGATTTGCGGTCTGCAAGTAGTTCTTTTGCTTTTTCTCCGGATAATCATTTTTTGGCAGTAGGAGGTTATACTTTAAGAATATATAAAATTGAAGATGATAAACCAGTGATTTATAAAACTATCTCTGATTGTAATGGAGGATCACCTTCTTTTACTTCAGATGGGAAATATCTCGTTGTAAACTCTGATAAAACATACATTTACTCAGTTACAAACGATTTTAAGTTAATTAAAACATTTACAAGCAGTAGTTGGATTTCACAGTTTAATAAATCGTCTGAATATTTTTTAATACAGGAATCAGATAGTTTATTTAATGTCTATGAAATTAAAAATGATGAATTTATTTTAAAATCATCTACTAATGAATATTTTTATGGAATATCTCCTAACAATAACTATTTATATAGCAGAAAACGAGATAGTAATAAAGATGCTGTTATACTATTTACTTTTAATAATGGAGAGATAAATTATTTAAAAAAAATTAAAACAATAAATAGTAATGATTATATAAATATTCAAAGTGTTGGTTTTTCTCAAAACGAGCAATTTCTTACAATAGATTATAGTACAAATAATAATGATTTAGATAATGTAAAAAGTTTTAAAGACATTTACTCTTTTAATAATTTTAATTTCACATACGTACAAACAATTTTTTTGGAAATCATTATGCGTCTGAAAATGTATTTTTAGAAGACAATAAAACTTTACTTATAAGCTCTTCTGGTAGAAGAAGAGACAGTTTGTTGTTTTATACATTTAAAAACAATTCGTTTGAGTTAACCGAAAAAAAAGAAGTTTTTCTTAATAGACTTGATTTAAGAACATTTCATACAAATAAAAGTAATTACGTTGTTGTAGATAAACAAATTTATTTACAGGAAAATAACACAATTAAACTTCTTAAAAAAGATATTATTAAATACTACAATAGTTTTAAATTCTCGAAAAATGGGAATTACTTAGTTGTCAAGGATTATGATTTTATTAGTCTTTACACTATTAATGATACTATTTTTAATAAAACGGCAACAATTTTTGGAGGATTAAGAGGACTAGGAACTTTAAAATATTCTGCTGACGGAAATTTTTTAGCAGCAGATGATGTTATATTCTCAACACATAACAATGTTTATAAACCCGTTTTAATAAAAAACAACCCATATTATACTTTTACAACAGATAGCAAACATCTAATAGTAAAAAATAACGACACTATTCAGGTTTATAACCTAAAAAATAATTTTGAGCTAGTGTTTGAAAAAAAATATACTAACTTAAATTATTATGGGCTTTCTAAAAGTAAAAATTACTTATATATTTCTGATAAACAGAGAGTTTCAGTTTATGATATTAATAATGATTTTGAATACATAATAAATGATACTTTCCCTAATTATATCTCAGGTGTTTCTTTTTCTAAAGATGATAAATTTATGTTGGTATCTTATTATGATTTAAACAGAGTTTTGAATACGCAAGTTTATGAATTAAATAATAATAAATATGTTAAAACAGTAATGCTTCAAAATATTAAGGGTGTGCCATACTTTTCTTCAACCAGTAAATTTATTTTTACTCATGAAATAATATCGAATGTACCTTATGAAGGCAAGTTTCATCTTTATAACTTTAATTCAGGTGATTTACTACTTATTAAAAAGTTCACAATTTCAGGTGGTTACCCAGATGAAAGTATTTTAAATTTTTCTGATAATGATGAATATGTCTCAATTTTTCATGCGAATAAAGAAATCTTTGTTTACAAATTACTTAATAACAAAGTAATTTTAGTTGATTCAATAAAAGAAAATAATATTACACATATTAAGTATCCAACAGAAAGTACTATAAGTAGAATATCTACTTATTTGTCTATTTTTAAATTATATGATGTTCAATCAAATAAAATATTACAGGTAGATTCTGGTCTGACTGATAATCCTTATGGCTATGTATCAATTTCTGATAACAAAAAATATGTGTTACAAACAGTAACCCATAATTATGCTTTAGATGTTTATTTACTAAATGATACTTTACTTGCCAAAAAATATTCTTTTGATAATCTTGTATGGGGGCAGATGGGGTCAGATTTGCCTGTTTCTTTCAAACCCAATAGTTATCAGTTTGCATTAGGAGATGATGGTGGCGTACGAATTTATGAAATCACTGAAATATTTGATCCGGCCATATTATCAATCTCAGATTTAGGTATATATACTACAAATGGTAATAGAATTTTAGAAGGTTTAGAAGAAGGTAAAATTAGTTTTAAAATAAATAATCAAGGAACCGGCAAAGCAAATAATTTAACCGCAACTATTAATATTACAGATGTTGCAGGTTTACAATATTCTAACAATATTAGCATTGGCAATATAGATATAAATCAGGAAACAAATATTGCAGTACCTATCAGCGGATCTCTTGATTTAACAACTGGTATAGCTAATGTTATTATTACCTTTTCAGAAAACAATGGTTTTGAGCCACCTCCCATAAATATGATTTTTTCCACTAAAGAATTTCCAAAACCGCATATTGAACTTGCTAATAACTCCATGAGTCCTTCTATTGCTTATCAAGGAAACCCAACAAGCTTGTATTTAACAATCAAGAATACGGGCACCGGAGATGCTGAAAATGTTAAAACTTCAGTAATATTTCCAACAGGAGTATCTCCAAATTCCGATACAGTTATTGTTATTCCTACTCTTAATAATGGAGCAGATATTGAAGAATCATTTAGCTTTTTTGTTCCCTTTAATTCACCTATTAACAGTTTTGATGTAAAAATAATTTTAAAAGAAAAATATGGCTTATACGGTTCAACAAAAGTTATAACAATTCCTTTGCAAAAAAAAGGACCTGATATAAAAGATTTTTCGGCTCCTTTATTAACAATTCAAAGCCCTGTTTTGAATGGGAACAAATTTCCTGATAAAACAGAACCAACAATTACTATTAAAGGAAAACTAACTGATGTTTCTAATATTAAATTTTTAAAGATTAATAATCAACAAGTTTATTTGAATAATAACGAATTTATACACACAATAAATCTACAACCCGGAAATAACCCAATTCTTTTATATACTTCCGATATAAATAATAACGAATTACAAGAAACTTTCTATGTTGCATATTCTGGATCTGATTTAGCAGACGAAGTAGACAATATTACTGTTTTAAACACCTCAAAACCTGATAGATATGCGTTAATAATTGCAAATGAAAATTACAATAATTTTAATCATGTTGATTACGCCTTAAATGACGGATATGTATTTAAGCAATATGCTGAAAATGTTTTAGGCATACCTTCTGCAAATATCGAATTTGCAACTAATAGTAAAACTAATCAGATGTTAAGCATTATAACAGATGTTAGCAACAGAATGACTCCTAATAAAGAATTATTTGTTTTTTATGCCGGTCATGGATATCCAATAGTAAATGGTACCGACACGTCAACTTATTTGTTGCCTGTTGACATTTCAAAAAATGTAATTGCAGCACAGGGTGTTAACCAGAAATATTTTTATGAATTATTAGTAAAAAACAATCCTAAAAAAGTTACGGTGTTTATAGATGCATGTTTTAGTGGAGGAAATATTCAGGATTCCGCTTCAATTGCAAGAGGTCAAAGTGAGCCATTGATCGTTAGTTTAATTAATCCACCCGAATTAAATGGCAAAATCGTTGTCTTTACAGCAAGTTCGGGTTCAGAAATTTCTCAATCATCAAATAAACTTAAACACGGAATTTTCACATATTATTTTTTATTAAAGCTAAAACAAACAAATGGCAAGATTTCTTATGAAGATATGTACAATTATATCAAAACAACTGTTCCATTAAAAGCAAAAGATTTTTCGCTTCAAGATCAAAACCCTAAAATCATATTTGGAGATGATGCAAGAGACTGGAAAAATTGGATCTTTTTTGACGAATAATTTTTACTTTTTTTAAAAAAATTATATCTTTACAACAAACTTCTTTTTTTATTGATACATATTAAAAATAAACAAAAAATAAAACTATGAAGAAAAAACTTCTTTTTTTAACAATTATGTTGATTTCAATTTCAATATTTGCACAAACAGATTTCCCTTATACTTATTTTTCGAAAGCTCAAGCCGGCTGCGATTTTTTAGATCCAACTTTAGACACCGTTAAGTTTAATGCTGTAAAAACTTTTAGACATGCAGACCCTGATACTTTAATCCTTGAAGTTAAAAAATCTGCAATTAAGCAAATTTTTACTCAGGCATCAACTAACTACAATAATACAATAATAAATGCTCTTGTATGGCATGCCGGTCAATTAGTGAAGATAAAAACAACAGACATGTACCAAAAAAAATCTGGAATTAATGAACTTTGGTATGTCGAAAAATTTGCTGCATATAGAAATGCTATATTACAAATAGCTCAAAATATAAATGATTTCTACCAAAAACAAACTGTTGTTTTGTATAACCCCTGTTTTTTTAAAAATGATACTGATTATGCTCAGTATTTACAAAAACAATTACAAGCGGCTTATGTTAATTCAACTTGGGGACGAAATAGTGTACTTAATTTAGATTATATGCCACCTTGTAGTTATGATTGTGATGATCCTTCTGCAGGTTCTTATTATAAGCAAACAATTGACTGTATTATTGATGCAAAAAAGCAACAAGATCCAAAAACTGCAATTGTAGTTAGAGACTATCTGGTTTTAAACCATTCTGGAGGGAATAGAGCAAATGATCCTTTTAGTACAAGTGGTTCTGATATTCACACATATCAAATGAGCTTCCATGTTCAGGTGTGGTCATTTGAGCTTGAAGAAATGATTGTTGATACAAATATTACCGGTAATGCTTCAAATCCGGATTCTACTCTTGCCAAAAAACTGGCTTTTGATAATGCAATTGATAATAATATTGAAGCTCTAATTAAAGAAGAAACCAGAGTATATTATTTATATACAATTCATGGAAGACGTGTAAATTTTTCAATTCCTTCAAGTGTATGTGAGTGTGTATTTGAAACAGAATTAGCCGACTCTATGCCAAAATTCTGCATTAAGGTAGATGATATTTTATTTGAAGATACAGCTTATATTTTTACATGTCATTCTCCTTATGCTTTACAAAAAGATATTTTAAAAGGATTCGGAGGAGCTCTAAAAGCTGCAGGTTTAATGAGTAAAGTAACAGTAGATAAAATAAAAGGAAACCTAATTATTTTGAAAAAGAAATAGAGTAAACGTTGAAAGTTTTCAGAAAAAAACAGGCAAAACGTATTTATTTAAAGATAATGTTAGTTATTAGATATTGCTCGTAGTTAAGTTTATTTTAAACTAAAAAAAACTAAGTAATTATAAAATACAAAAAAAAATACAAATATTCATTTATTAAGCAACAGAAATGCAGAATTGCCGATAATCTGCCCAAGGCTTTCAGATCAATGCTAAACAAAAATCGTGTGCAAATAACAACCTTATTTACAACTACTTAAAAATAAAATTTAAATTAATCCTATTTTTATCGATCAACTTTTCTATAGTACACTTTAAAATAATACTTTTGCACAAAAATTAAAGATGTTACTGCTATTAGGAATATTATTTGGAGGTTTATTGATTGGATATTTATTAAAAGGAGAAAAAAAAATAGAAAAATGGCTTGATAAATTAATCATGATAGCTATTTTTTTACTTCTATTTTTTATCGGAATAGATGTTGGTGCAAATGAACTTATAATTAATAATTTACATAAAATAGGATTCAATGCTCTTATTTTAACAATTGGAGGAGTATTAGGAACCATTTTAATGTCAACAATTGTTTACAAAAAATACTTTAAAGACAACACAAATAAATAATTTGTAAACACAATGAGTTTAATAATTAAAATATTTTTTAAAACCTATTTATAAACACAATATTAAATATATTACAATATAGTTTTGTAACCAAGTATAAAATTAAAAATGAAAGGAAGTTTAATAATAATAGGTTTTTTTATAGCAGGAGTTCTGAGTGCATACTTTAAAATCATACCATCAGAAATAATAGAATTAGATTTTAGCTACTATGCACTTATGTTTTTAATGCTTTTAGTTGGAATAGCCACAGGCATAAACTCAAAAACATGGGAAACATTAAAAAAGGCAAAATTCACAATTTTATTAGTCCCATTATCGGCTATTATTGGAACATGCATAGGTGTAAGCATTATTAGTTTGGTATTACCCACCATAAGTTTAAAGGACAGCCTTGCAGTCGGATCAGGCTTTGGATACTACAGCTTATCAAGTATTTTAATTAGCAACATCAAAGGCGATATTTTGGGCGTTACTGCCCTACTCTCTAATATCATTAGAGAAATTTTCACCTTACTTTTTACACCGCTAATAGCAAAATATTTTGGCAAAATAGCACCTATTGCTGTTGGAGGTGCAACGTCTATGGATACAACTCTTCCAATTATTACAAAGTATGTTGGAGCTGAATTTGCCATTATTTCAATTTTTAGTGGAACAGTATTAACAATTACAGTTCCAATTTTTGTTACCTTCTTTTTAAGTTTGTAAACCTAACTATTAAATTTGGATTAATTTGTTAAACTTTTCATAATCATACTTAAACAAATAATAAGCAGCTTTAAGTGGCTTGTATTCAAGATATTTAAGTAATGAGTATGACACTTTCTTATAATTTAACTTATTGTATTTACCTGTAACACAGTATCTTAACCTATCCTGAATATATTTATCAACAACATTTAAGGTCTCCGAAGTGTTTATTAAAGGAAAAAACCATTTAGACCAACATAAAGTGTTTATTTCTTGTACCTTCCCGTAAAATTTGTTGTTCAATTTTTTAATGAAAAACGACAAAGTATCATGTTTACTAAACTTTCCGGCATCAAACTTTCGGTAATATCTTCTACTTAAACGCTTTATTTTAGCTTTTAGTTTATTTACAGTTACTTCGGCTATGTCAATTATACCATTATCATAAGAAAAGCCTAAAAACTCCCATTTTTGGTTTGGTTCCACAATTTTAGTTTTGGTCAAATTTAGCTGTAAACCTCGTTTAGATAACTCATTTTGTATATGTTCAAAATGAGTATCAATAGATTCTCTTGTGTCAAATAAAATTATATCGTCTGAATATCTAACATAAGTAACCCCTTTTTGCAAAAAATAGGAGTCTAAAAACTTTAAATATAAATTAGATAGGAAAGGAGCAATAGCAGTTCCGGCCATTAAACCTTTGTTTTCGTAAATCAAGGTATTATTAACTAAAGATTTATTGCTTAAAATAACCTGATCCAATACACTTTTAATTAGCGAGTTATTTAAAATTTCATTAGGAAGATTATTTATAAAATCCAAAGGATTAATGCTGTTAAAAAAATTGGAGATATCAGTTTTTAGTACATATTTTTCTTTTATTGATTTATCAGAAAGAATGCTTCTAAAAGCAGTTTTAGCTCCTTTATTAGCCTGAAAAGAATGACAATTTGTAGAAATAAGATGAGAGTATTTTTGAGTAAGAATTTTATTTATTACTTTCAATAAAAAATCATCTTGATAATTAAACAAATAAATAATTTTCTTTTTTTTAGTTTCAATTTTATTAATTTCAACTTTTTTAGGAATGGAAAAAATATAAGTATTATTAATTAAAGATTTTGCAATTTCTAAATGCAAATTATTGCTCAAAATATTAGCATACTCTTTAATTTTGCGCCTCTGGCGAGGATTACGAGTTTTTAAATCAAATAAAACCTCATTCCACATGTTACTGTTTAATAATAATTTATCCATTGTTATTTAAAATAAAAATTAAAGCAACCCGAGACAACCTTTGAATGGCTGAAAGCCATGACATAAGTGAACAAAAAGTGCCAGCTTTCTATGGCTTTTAAAATACTTTTTGCATCTTTATTCCGAAAGCACGCTAACGCGTATCTCGAGTTGCTAAAAATTAAGATTTATCAATGTAACAAAACACATACACAATTATAAACATAAATTTAAAAAAGTAAACCAAACATCACAATATCAATACATTATTATTTAAAAAAACAAAATATAAAATATATAACAATAAAATCAAAAAAATAAAGAACAAATAATAAGCATAAATTTATCTTTCCCCAAATATTGTACTTCCAATGCGTATCATTGTTGCACCCTGGGCGATTGCAATTTTATAATCGTTAGACATACCCATTGAAATTTCAGTAAAGCTAACATTATTTGCAAAATATTCAACTTTTAAACGTTTAAAAATTTCATTTAATTGCTTAAATTCGCTGGTTATAAGCTCTTTATCCGTTGTATAAGTTGCCATTCCCATAATCCCGATAATTTCAACATTAGTTAACTCATTAAAATTAATAGATTCAAAAAAAGAAGGAATATCAGCTTCTTTTAAACCAAATTTAGCATCTTCTTTGGCAACATGAAATTGCAATAAACATTTTATTATTCGGTTATTTAAGTTAGCTCTATAATTTATTTCTTTTAGAATTTTAACGCTATCAACACTATGAATAACAGATATATAAGGAGCAATAATTTTAACTTTATTAGTTTGCAAATGCCCAATAAAATGCCAGTTAACATCTTTAGGTAGGTTCTGATATTTTCTGTTTAATTCTTGCACTTTATTCTCTCCAAAAACCTTATGCCCAACATTATATAGCTTCAAAATATCTTCTTCGGGTTTTGTTTTTGAAACAGCAACTAATGTAATCAACTGATTTATCTGAGCTTTAAAATCTGTATAAATATCAACTATATCCATTTTTTGCTGCAAATTAAATAAAATTCTGAAACTAAAAGAAATATAATTTATGTTAAGTTTTTTTTTTAATA
>JAFGXO010000001.1 GCA_016936595.1 Bacteroidales bacterium
ATTGTTTCCTTCTTGATTTCTGTTATTGCTTGCCCTCTGATAAAATTTCCCAATATCGTGCAACAGTGCTGCGAGGTATATTTTTTGTCTTGTTATGTCTGTATTTTTATCCATATCTTTGTAAATTTATATGCTGTATTTTGTTAAAATCCATTAAAATTGTGCCAAAATTTTGGGCTTTTTTGAAAAAAGTCGCTTAAAATGGCTCAAATTTGCGTTATTTATAATTTTATGATGTTTTTGTCTTCTTTCTACTAATGTGCTTTTAAATGCCTTAAATTGTGTTTTAAGTCTATTTTGATTTTTTACGCTTGTTTTGGTATTATGTCTTGTGGTAAACATCATGTTTTTATCTATTTTTATTAAAATACTCATGTTTTTTTATGGGTATTTTCTTTAAAAACGTGATTTTATATTAAAAAACGCGATAACTAACTGCCTGACATTTGTTTTGCCACATAAACCACTCCATAACCATGACTTACAGCCTTGCCGAGTCCTATGTGTTGTGGAATAAAAACGTTTGTTTTAAACTCAACATCGAAAGTTACGTGTGGCAAATTTTTGTATTTCGATAGTTTTTCGCCGAGTATGTTGGTTATTTTAATTTCTATTTTTTTGTCTTCCTCCAAAATCCAATCAACTCCTTTGGCAAACGACAAAATATTTGCAGCCAATATGTTTTCCAAAATTTGAACTCTTTCTGTCAAACTATCAGTTGAACGGAATTTTTTGTGATTTTCCTGATTCAAAGCCATCCAATTAAAAATGCGGTAACTGAAAAATTTATCCCAAACATTCAAATTAAAAGAATTTACGTTTAGTTTTTCAATTTTCATTTCAAATTCTTCACCGTTTAGGTTAAGATTCCAATTGGGCTGATTAAAAAGTTTGTATATTTCATCAACTCCTTGTTCTACACATATAATTGAAGCTCTTTTTTGGATTCTTTTGTATTGAATATACGGATAATTATGTATGAAACCTTCTTGTGTGTGATTATGAAACAAAACGCTGTTGTCGCCAACTTTGTCTGCAACTGAACCACGAAAAGCACTTATCTGGTTTCCTCTTATTTCCGGCGAAAAATTTATTTCAAGTATTCGTATCTTTTTCAAAGTATTTTGGCTTTAAAATTTAGTGTTTTGGTTTATAATTATGGTTTTGTTATTCAAGCGATTTTGCAAAACTGTTATCGCGAACTAATTCAGACTCTACTGCTGTTTTTAATATCATCTTGGAATTAGTTATTTCAATAATTTCGATTTCATAAACTTGTTTTGCGGTGATGATATCAACTACATTGATTTTATTTGATGTTTCGTCCTTCCAAAACCAATTGTAACTGAATTTTTGTTTTAGATATTGACTATCATTAAAACTAATCATTCTATTCCAATGACTACAATCTGTAATACAATATGTTAAATCAAAAACTTCTAAAATATTATTTTCTTTGAATTGATAAACAAGTAAGTTTTTGTTGTCGTCTTCTCCTATCCAATAACTATTTACTAATTTGCTTTGTGTTTTCTCAAAATCGATCTTAACACATGCACTAACCACAAAAAGTAGTAATACAAATATTGGATAATAAACTTTTTTTATTGCTTTAAAATTAGATTTCTTTTTTGATGAAAAAAAATATTTTTGAACATAAAAACAATAAATATTCATCAACATACTGAAAAACTGCCGAAATATAAATTCCGACAGCAAAAAATAAAGGATATTTTATCAAAGAAAATCCAAATAATAAGAATCATTATTTTTCTTCATCTTTTTTTTCGTTTTTTACGTGCATAATTATTGCAATTGTACCTCCTACAATTGCACCTATTCCTGCACCAATCGGACATCCTATAAAACTGCCGACTGTGGCGTTTAATATGGGAAAACATCCCCCAACCCCCTTTTTTAAGGGGGACTTTAAACTACCTCAAAATGAAATACAAACAAGGCTTTCCTTAATTTATATAGGACTTTATTGGTGTTTTTTTTGTGACTATTTTTTTATTTAAAACAAATTGGGACAATGTGAAAAACCTAATTTATATGTCATAATCTCCTTTTTCCGGTTTCAGATTTCCATTTAAAATATTTACAATATCTACAAAGTGCCAAATAATTACAATAGCTCCTACGATTACAGACAAAAAAACACCAACTGCTGTTCCTGCAAGTGCCAAAAAAATTGCGCCTACAAAAGCTAAGGTTAAAATAAATTTGCCTATTGCACTTCCTCCTAGTCCCAAATAAACTCTGTGTAATCCCAACAATCCGAAGAAAAGAGCCAAAAAGAACGTAAAAATCAGACTTTTAGGCGGTTCTGATTGTAAAAAGTTTACAATTTTAAGCTCATGCGACGTATTTGATATTTCAATTTTACTTTGAGGAACATTGTAAGATTGAATTGCAAATAAATTTGAACTGCCAAATACAAACAGTACAAATACAAGAATTTTTAAAATTTTTGTCATAATTGATATTGATTAAGTTTTGTTGTAATTATTTCAAAACAAATGCCATTAGTTAAAAGCCTGTAAATCAAGCATGTTTGTTTTTTGCGGCTGTCAATTTTTGACAAGTTGTTTCAGTTTTTGATATTTTTCTTATTTTTACATTTGAATAAAAACGTAAACAGATGACAAATAAATTTTGATACACAAGGAAATGATTATATTTTCACTTGGTTATTCGATGTTCAATACTCAATGTGGTTAAGTTAAGGAAAAAAAACGGATCGTACCTAACGGCACTTTCTTGTTTATTCTCTTTTAGTTCCGACTTATGTCGAAATTTACAAACAGATTGTCCCGCAGGGACTTTTTTGAGTGTTTATACCGAACCGCTTTAAGTAATTACATACGTGAACTCCCTTTGGTCGGTTGTATCGCTACACTTCGTTCGCAATAAAATACTAAAAGTCTATCGGCATTGGTTACTTCCGAAAATTTTCGGGAATACGAATTTATAATTTAAAAAATTTATAAGCGGTTGAGTATAACTTATTGACGCTGATTTAATATTCATTATTCAAATTTATACACATGAAAAAAATACTATTTACCTGGCTAGCAACAATCAACGATTTTGACGAAAAAGGACAAATAAGCACAATTGGCCCAAATGTAAATATGCACGCTTATCACTGGGAATATGATCAGCACATTATTCTTTATACTCGTGATTATCTGGATAGTGCATTGCAATTATTGCATTATTTGAAAGCCAAATTTTCTAACCATAAAGTAAATATTCGGAAACTTGACATAAATGAGGTTTATACTGATTTGGCTTCGCTGAAAAATAAAATTGAAACTCTGCTTTTTGAATATTCTGACTGGAAAATAGATTTACTTTTGTCAACCGGAACCGGTTTGATGAAAATTGCATGGTATATTTGCCATACAAATTTGAACTTAAACACGCGTCTTTTGAAAGTTTTATCGCCTGTTGACAGCCGTGATTTTTTGCAACCCGAACTTTATGTTATTGATGTTGAACAATCTCCTGTTCCTGTTTCGGCTCTTATTAGGGAAACAAATATTTTGAGTAATAAGATTTCAAACGAACGAATTATTACCAAAACACTTGAACAAACTTACGACAGAGCTTTTAAAATTGCACAAGCCGATAATGTTTCGGTTTTAATTTTGGGTAACACAGGAACCGGAAAAGAGGTTCTGGCAAAATATATACATTACAATTCAGCGCGAAAACACAAACCTTTTATTTCTGTTAATTGTTCTGCTTTTTCGGAACAACTGCTTGAATCGAGGCTTTTTGGTCACAAAAAAGGTAGTTTTACCGGTGCATACAACAATGCAAAAGGGGTTTTTGAACAGGCAGATGGAGGAACTGTTTTTTTAGATGAAATTGGTGACATTAATACTTATATGCAACAGGCTATTCTTAGATTTTTGCAGGAAAAAGAAATTCAACCTATTGGTGCTAACCCAAAAAAAATTGATGTGAGAATTATTGCGGCAACAAATAAAGATATTCAGCAAGCCATTAGTGAAAATAAGTTTCGCGCCGATTTGTTTTTCAGGCTTGGTATTACTCTTGAACTTCCGGATTTTATTAGGTATAAAAATGATGAAAAACTAGAAATAATCAATTTCTTTTTGGAGCAAAAACGAATTGAATTTGGGCGGAAAAAAATTATTAAAATTGAAGAAACTCTTAAATCTTTTCTTTTTGCATATCAATTTCCGGGAAATATTAGAGAGCTTATAAATATTATTGATAATTTATATGTTTTTGCTGAAAATAATGCAGAATTGTCTGATTTGCCGTTATATGTAAACAAAATTAACTCAGATTTTTCGCTGAAACTTGCTGACGTGGAACGTGAACACATAAAAAAAGTGCTGAAATTATGTAATAATAATAAATCTCAAGCTGCTAATACTTTGGGTATTGCTCTAAATACGCTTAAAAATAAAATAAACGATTAATAATTGATAGTTAATAATTGATAGTTAATAATTGATAATTAGTAGTTAATAATTGAAAGTTAATAATTGATAGTTGGTAGTTAATAATTGATAATTCAATGTCGTTTAGTTAAGGAAAAAAACGGAAAGTACCTAACGGCACTTTAATGTTTGTTATCTTTTAGTTCCGACTTACGTCGGA
>JAFGXO010000013.1 GCA_016936595.1 Bacteroidales bacterium
ATAAATGATTTTGCAAATTCATGAATATTTACAATGCTTAGATGTTTTACATTAAAGTTAAATTTTGGATATGTTTTTTTGGCCACCCAATTTATAGTGTTTATGCTATTGTTCAGAACAAAATAATTAATTCTGTTTTTTTCAACCGGAACATTTTTTACTTTTAATTCATTAAAAAAATCACTGTGCATAACCTTCCAATATATTTTAAATAATTCGTCTATAATTGGCTCATTTCCAAAATTATAACAGCAGTAACCAATTATGTAATCGGTTAGAGCACTTGACATTTCTTTATGTTTATTATCTTCGTACCAGTTAATTTTATTAATTTCTTTTTTGATAAATTTTATAATTTCGTTGTGGGTTGTAGGTGGAACAAGTGAAAAAGTAGAAAATACGGTATAGAAAGATTTTTTCAGGTTATCGATATTTTCTTCAGATATTTCTTTGATAAAATTATAAACTTTTGCGTTTTTTTCTATGTCAATATTGCTTTTATTGTTATAAAAAATATTGATTGTTTTTTTTATTTTTTCTAATAATTCACCTTCAGGTGAAAGCAAATAGCTAATTTTGTATAGATAACTTAGCATTAAAAATGCACGAGCACCAACAAACTTTGCAGCATCGTAGTTATCTAGATTATTTAGTAGTTCAGTAGTCCAATTTTTAAAGTACGTTGTTTTTATATTTAATTCTTCTTCGGGCAAGGGTATTATATGCGAATTGTTAATGTGTTCAAGATTAGTGAAATGCATCATTAAAACGTCGTCGTATCTGTCGGTTGTAATAGCAATTTCTCGCAAAGCATAATACAAAGTTGTTGGATTGCTGTTGGCTGTGTGCAAAAATATTTCGCAAATTACCTTGTTTTTTTCAAGCGAAAATTTGCAAAATTTAAGGTTGTAATTAATTTTTAGAAGTTTTTCTGCTATTAGATGGGTATCTTTATGAATAATTATTACATCAGAAAACGCATATAATATTTTAGGTGTAATATAACCGATTATTTGCTTAGAGCCTTGATAAAATTTAAAATTTATTTTTTTATCAACATTTACATACGTAACGTTTTTAATAACAGGGTCTTTGATAAACATGAAAAATTTCTCTGCTGCTTTTAAATATTCTTTTTTTTTATACAGTTCATAAGTATCTTCCCAATAATTTAGTTGGTCTAAAGTTTTATTTCTGTTTGAATATTTGCCAAGTTTTATTGAAGGTCCTTCTTCATTTTTTTTGTTAAAAACTTGATTAAAAAAGTTGAAATTTTTTTTCGACATTAGATTAGTTTTAAAAGTTCGTCAAAAAAACAAATATGAATTAAACAATTTTTTGATAATTACGTTATGTACAAAAGAACTGTTTTTTTTAATATTTTCAAAAAAAAAATAAGTGTATAACAGCTTTTTTTATATATCCGTTTTTTGTATTAACGTTTAAAAGTTGTTTTTTTATAATTTTTATTGATAATAGTTTTTTCGAGCAGCTTTATTATAATAAAATGGAAATAATTTTTTTCTGCTATTGCTGTTTATTGAAATAAATTGTTTAATGAATATCTGTTAAAAACTTTTTTAAATATCTAATTTGATGTTGTTTTACTTAAGCATATAAAAGGATAAAATTGTACATAATTAATGCAAAAATGTAAACTTGAGTAAAACTGGCACTTTTATTGCAAAACATTGTAATAGTTAATCTCTTAATCATTTTAACTCATGCTAAAACAAATTACAACACTAATATTACTTCTTTCAAGCATCTCCGTTTCTGCTCAGGTTACAGCCCAATTTACAATTAATAATTCGGGCACAGAATTTTGTTTAAATGATACAATTATTTTTACAAATACCTCAACAGGCGATGTAATTATCAGTTATTGGGATTTTGGTGACGGTACAGATACGTGGGCTGATAATCCAAAGCACGTTTATAAATCTACGGGACAGTACACTGTTTCGTTAATCGTTTATGATGATGCCGGAGTTTCAAATTCTACTTCAATAACTTTAACATTAAATCAAGCACCATCGGTTACAATTATTAATAATCCAATTCAGCAAAGTTTAGCGGCAATTACTAACGATGCTAACGTAACATATCAGTGGTTTTACAATTCAACGCCAACAGTTGAAACCGATTCTGTTGTTTATTATTTAGAATCCGGAAATTATGCTGTGGTTGTTAGTAATTTAAGCGGCTGTTCGTCATCTGCAAATTATAGCGTAAATTTAGGCGACGATTCTACTTCTGCTGATACAAATGAAATTACTGTATTAAATAATATTCTAACTCCGGGCATCCAAGATGGAGCAAACGATGTGTTATTTATACAAGGGCTAAATTATTTTTCTTCTGCATGTGTTGTTTCTGTTTACAATAAATGGGGGCAATTAGTATATTTTAATAATGAATATTCAAATTTTGGCGGATTTGAAGGACGAGATAATAAAGGTGGAGATTTAGATGCCGGAACATATTTATATGTAATAAAAAGTGCCGGCAAAAAAACTACTACAGGATATGTTGACTTAATTAGATAATTTAGATTTGCATTTAAAATTTTTCTTAGTTATGATTACAAAATTAAAATATTGCTTGTTGTTTATGTTATTTTCAGTAAATTTATTTGGACAACAAATTCCATTATCAAATCAATATGCTATTAATAAATCGGCAATTATTCCGGCTTTTTCCGGATATAATGGTAATATCGAGAGCTTTTTGAGTTACAGAAATGGTTGGATAGGAATTCAAGGAGCACCAACATCAGCTCTTTTAAATATCAATGGAGCGTTAAACGATGATATGGGGTTTGGTTTTTCTGCAATTACCGAAAAAAGTGGGAATTTTAATCAGAATTTTCTGAATTTAACATATTCATATCATTTAAAATTTGGTTCAAATATGGTATTAAGTGCCGGAATTTCACCTATGTATTATCGTAATTATCTAAATTTAAGCACAATACAATCTTATGGTACTCAGTTTGATCCCATGCTTTTAAATACCGATAATTTAAAAATTGATGCCTTTGATATAGGCGTAAGTTTTGGATTTTCTGCAGCTGGTTTTAGAACGGGTGTTTCGGTGCCTCAAACAATAGGTATGACTTTTAATTTTGATGAATTAGGTTCAACTTTTGGACTTAAAAGACATTTTTTCGGATATTTATCGTATCTTTATAAAACTGATAATTGGGGAATTGAACCAATGGCAATAGTTCGTTCAACCGAAAAATCACCCGTAAATTATGCCGGTAGTGTTATTGTAAAATACAAGGATAAAGTTTGGACAAATATTGGTTATTCTGCAGATAATAGCATTATTTTGTCTGTAGGAGTTTTATCGGGCAGCAGTTTGGCTCTTAATTATTCTTATGAATTAGGTATCGGCGGAATTTCCGGTGCGTCTTTTGGAACTCATGAAATAACTGTTGGGTTTTTAATAAAATCGGCTCAAACTTTTAAACCCGAAGCAACAGTATTTTTACCTTTGCAACCTGTTGACGGGATAGTACAAGATGCCAATTTATCTGCAAAAGTGGCAGCTCTTGAAGCTCAGGTAAAAAGGAATAAACAAGATGGAATGGCTATTGATGTTGACTTACAACGCCAAATTGATAGTTTGAAAAATTTGCTTGGTAATCAGGTAATTACTCAGAACAACGGTAATCAGACAAATGTTGCTATTTGGCAGCAAAGAGTTGTTTCTCAGTCGGTTACATTTGGATTGATGAACGACAGAATATTGTCATCAAGCTTTAGTGAATTAGATAAATATACTCAAAAATTACGAGCAGATTCAGATCTTAAAATAAAAATTGAGGTTTATACCGATAATATGTTTTCTGAACAAATTAACATGCAATTGTCGCAAGACAGAGCTAAATCGGTTGCAGATTATTTTTTGTCTAAACCAGGAATCTCTGCATCTCAAATTGAGTTTGTTGGAATGGGGTCTATAAATCCAATAGCCGATAATACTACACCCGAAGGGAAGGAACAAAACAACAGAGTTGAATTTTTATTATCTAAAAAAGTCTTTTAAAAATGAAGAAGCTATTAAAAAAAATATATTTATTGTTAGTGGTTGTTTTTGCTTTGCAAAGTATTGATGCTCAAACTATTTCTGCTTATTCAATTAGTGGGGCTGCAGGTTATTTTAATCAAAATGTTTCGTTAGATTATAATATTGGTCAAATTGTTATGATGGATAATAATTATTTTTTTAGTGCATTTATAGAACATTCTGTTCTTTCAGATTCTATTTCGAGTAAAAAAATAGATGATGCTCAAATCTTGATAAATTGTTTTCCAAATCCTACAAGCAACATCGTTAATATTTCAATAACTTCAAAATATCAACTAGAAAATATTAATCTATCAATATATAATTCTACAGGAATTAAGCAAAAAATATTTTTTACTGTTAATAACAGAGATAAATATTCGATTTTACAAGCAGATGTAACTGATTTAAAAACTGGAATTTACTCAGGGACTGTTCAAATAAATAATATTTACATTAAAAATTTCTCTTTTATTAAAAATTAACTTAAATATTATGTAATTTTATAATTATTTAAAATCAATAAACTTTTCAACTACCTAATCATGAAACGATTATTAATATTTATATCAGCACTATTATTATTAACTGAAGGTCTTTATTCTCAAACTTTTCCGGAAACATTTAATTATCAGGCTGTAGCCAGAAATGATGATGGAAGTGTTGTTGCCAATACCGCTATTGTTGTAGAAGTAACTATTATTCAAGGAGATGACTGTGCAAATGGAGGAACTTGTTCAACTATTTGGCAAGAGTTACATTATCCAACAACATCTGATTTTGGTCTTTTTAGCATCAATATTGGCGAAGGACAAACAACTTTTGCCGGTTCAGCAACCGATTTTGCTATAATAGATTGGAATGATTTTACTTTAGGAAGCTACTATTTACAACTTAGAGTTGATTTTGGAGTGTCGGGATATGTTAATGGCTTAATTGATGTTGGAACTGTAAAACTTCAATCTGTTCCTTACGCTTTTAGTTCAGAAAATGCTCAAGATTTAGTACGACAGGGAGGGAAAGTTCCAATAAATTTAACCGAATTACTTGATGTTGACGCATCAACAATATCTGTTAACGAAGTATTAGCTTGGAATGGAACAGGTTGGATGAATGCAAACGTTTCAAGCGGTGGTCCAATTTCTTTAAATGATTTAACTGATGTTACAGTTACCGGCTCATTATCAAATCAATTACTTGTATTTAATGGTTCGAATTGGGTAAATTCTGATTATTATATTTCTCAATTAAGTGATGTTTTCTTAACTTCTTCAACAAGCGGTCAGGCTTTAACTTATAACGGAACAAATTGGGTTAATTCAACACTTACAATTGCTAATATATCTGACTTTAATTTTTCTACACTCACAATTGGTGAAGCAATTATTTGGAACGGTACAAATTGGGTAAACCAAACACCCGGAGGAGGAAGTTCCGTTTGGACAGACGATGGAACATATTTGTTTTATAACGGAGGGAATAATGTTGGAATAGGAACTTCAACACCCGTAACCGGATTCCAGTACGTAACAACTGCCAATGATGGTTTTGTTGTAAACGGAACATTTAATTCATCAGGCTCGGTGTATGATTTAGGTGCGGGTTCCAGAATGAGCTTTTTCCCTTCAAAAGGAGCTTTTAGAGCCGGAACTGTAGATGGAACACAATGGAACGATGCACTAACAGGTGATTATTCGGCTGCTTTCGGGTTTAATTCAACGGCTTCGGGAAATTATTCGTTAGTTGCAGGAAGATTGAATACTGCTTTAGGTGCTTATGGAGTTGCTTTTGGTTATGATAACGAGGCTCAGGGTGTTGCAAGTTTAGTATTAGGAACTGGGAATTTATCAATTGGGCTTAATAGCTTAGTTTTGGGTACAAATAATAATCAATCTGCCGGATTAGATGCCGATAATTCAATTGTTGGAGGAACCGGAAACGATGCCTATACAACCGATTGCATAGTGATAGGAACAAATAATGATGCTTACGGACAAAACTCTATAGTGTTTGGGAATGCTTCTAAAACAGATGCCACAGGTATTGGTGCTATGGCAGGAGGTAGCGGTACAAATGCTCGTGGAAATTATTCTGTAGCATTTGGACTTGAAACTACAGCAGGAGCACTTTCTTCAATGGTTTTAGGGCAATACAACAGTATAGGTGCTTATTCAGCAACTGTATGGAATGCTACCGATGCTATTTTTATTGTTGGAAACGGAACAGGACCAACTTCAAGAAATAATGCATTATTGATTAGAAAAAATGGCGATGTTCTTACAGAAACAGGAGTTTATGCAACTGCTGTAAATCCAACTAAAGGACAAAAAATTGCAAATTTTGCGGATATTTTAAATTTAGAAGGAATTTATTTTGATGACGGAAAAGCAATAAGCTATGGTTTAAATTCTAACCAAGTTGAAACTTATTTCCCCTCGTTAATAACTATCTTTAACAATGATAAAGCTATAAATTATTCAGGATTTGTACCTTTAATGATTGAAACAATTAAACAACAACAAATTAAAATTAATGATTTGCAAACCGAAAATGAAACTTTAAAGCAACAATTGCAAAATATAGAAGAAAGATTGTTAATTCTTGAGAATAAATAAGTTATAATGAATAAATTGAGTAAAATTATATTAATTGCAGCAAATATTTTTCCCATATTTGCTGTGATTTTTTTTAATTGGAGTGCTTATGAGGTGCTTTTTATTTATTTTTCAGAAACATTTTTGTTTTTTAACATTAATCTTATAAAAATATTTTATTTAAAAATACCAATAAGTCAAAAAATCAGTAATTTTGTAATTTATTCATTTATTCTTGGAATGTTTTTGTGGTTTGCAGCCGGAATAATTGTGCTGTTTTATTTTAGAGACATGCAATTATTAAATCCTTCTTGGACTCCACGACAAATTATCCTTAGTTTGTTTAATAAATCATATTTTGCAGGTTTGATAATATTTTTAGGCTCTCATTTATATTCTTTTAGAGTTAATTTTCTGAAAAAAGAAGAATATTTAAATCACTCATCTCAAACACTAATAAGAGCTCCGGGTTTAAGAATTTGGGTTTTGTTTATGGTAACTCTTGGCGGAATTTTAATCGAAAAATATATAGGTTCTGTTGTTGTACTTGTAATTTTTATGTTGTTAAAAACAGGAATTGATACAATATCTGCAAAAGACAGAGTTAAAAACGAATCAAAGCATGAGATTTTTGAATAAAATCAGTATTAAAAAAAATTACTCCCATTTTAAATAATTCTACCGAAGCTCCTTGATATTCAGAGTTTTTAATATATATCCATGCTTCATACATACCTTTTGACCACCTAATATCATCAAATATAAAGGTTGAATTTGGTAACATAATTTTTTTAGCAAGTTCAAAATATCTTAGTGTTGCTTCTTTTGTATGATGTCCATCAATAAAGAAAAAATCAAATTTTTGATTCTCTTTTATTGCTTTTTCAAAAAAAGAATTAAAATCGGAGATGTGTAAAAAAATATTTTTTTTAAGAAGAATAAAGTTCTCTTTAGCAATATTTGCAATAGTTTGAGCTCCTTCAACTGTGTGAATTTCAGGCTTATTAATCGCTGATTTTATATACAATGAACTAATACCTAAAGATGTGCCAAGCTCTAAAACCTTTTTCGCATTAGTAAATTCAATAGTTTTTTGTAAAAAGGTACAATATTTGGTTGAGGTTAATGAATATTTTGCGATATTTGAAATTTTACGATTTGCTGATTTTTGCTTTTTAGAACCAGCTCCTAAATCGTAAACTTCAATTATTTTTTCATTATTCAGCAAACTTAATCTGATATTTTCAATTTTATTGTTTAAATTTGCATTCGCCGAATTATTTAGCACTTTTAAAGCAAAATTAAATAAATAAGGTGAATGAATATTATAACCGGCTCTATTTGAGGTTATTAAAAATTTAAGGTAATTTATTATCATTAGTTAAAATTTATGGCAAAGAAAAACAAAAATACAGAAAAATCTACTTTTGCAAAATCAATTACAAATTTATCAGGTATTTGGTCTTTTGCAAAATATATTTGGATTTTACTCCTACCATTATTCATTTTAATGTCTCATGTTAGAGCTTATAAAATTGATAAACAGCAAGTTGAAATATCCGTTTTATCAGATTCTATAAAAAAAATGAATAAATCTGTTGATGATTTAACTGAAAAAAATAAAGTTTTAAATAACAACCTAATGGCAACATCAGCACAATTAGATGATTTGAAGAGTCAATTTAATATTATGGCTCAAAAATTACAACAAACAACATCTCAGTATTCTAATTATAAAGCAAATATTAATGATGATTTGAATGAATTAAAATCTGATTTATATAGAATAAATATGCAAATAAATTCGCTTCAACAAAAATTATTAGGTACGCAAAGGCAAGGGCAAGGACAATAAAAAAAACCTCCAAAATTTTGGAGGTTTTTTTATGTTTAAATAAAATGAATTATTTAATAATGAATTTTTCAACAGAAACACCGTTTACAGTTGTAATGTTTGCAAAATAAACACCAGCTTGTAAGTTAGAAACATTAACAGATTTAGTATTGTTAACGCTTAAAACTTGTTGTCCGCTAATAGTATAAACAACAACGTCAGCATTTTCAGAAATATTAATGAAATTAGTAGTTGGGTTAGGATAAATAGAAACATTATTAGCAGCAGTTTCGTTAATGCCAACAGCAGCATTAGTTACAGTTACATTATCAATTTGTAAAGTAGTTGTTTCTCCCGGGTCTCCACCTTCGTAAACGAAAGCAATATAAACTGTTTGTCCATTATAAGCAGATAAATCAATATTTCCTGAAGCAACCCAGTCTCCGTATCCGTCTTCTGGAGCAGTAGCGTGAGTGTAAGTTAAATCAGTCCAAGTAGCAGTACTTGCATTACCTGAATAATTTGTGGAAATTTTAACTGAAGCAGGATCATGAACCATGTATGCTAATTTACTATCAAAAGTTAAAACACTACTATTTACATTTAAACCAGGAGTAACCATGTAAACAACTTCTGAAGCTTCGCCAGCGTTGTATGCACTCATTTGTGCATAAGAATTATCATCAGCAGCATAATATTTACCGATAAAAACTCTAGTACCTTCAAGGGCAACGTTATTCCAACCGTCTAATGTTACGTTTTCATCAGCAGTTACTGAACTAAAATCTTCTGTAAAATCTTGAGCAAATAAAGAAATGCTCATAGTAAAAGCAACAACTAAAAGTAAAATTTTTTTCATAATTTAAATTTTTTATGGTTTGCAATTTGCGACAAAATTATAAAATTAAAATTAAAAAAAAATCTATAGCATTA
>JAFGXO010000089.1 GCA_016936595.1 Bacteroidales bacterium
AAAAAATATTAAAACCTCTAATTATTTTAGGGGTTTTTTTATACTCATCTTATATTGCTTATTATTAATAACTTTAATGTTAATATGCTGTTTGTGAGTATTTTACATAAGCGTTACTAGTTTTTATTTAATTAAATTCGGATTTTATGAAAAATTTTTTATATTTTTGCAATATTATTAAGTTGATACACACCTTGTAAATTAAAGTAATTATGAAAAGAAATATATTGTACGTTTTTCAAGAAATCACCCCATATTTACCCGAAACTAACATGTCAACAACAGGACGCTATCTACCCCAAAAAATTCAAGAGATGGGCAATCAGATTAGAGTTTTTATGCCAAGATATGGATTAGTTAAGGAAAGAAGAAACCAATTGCACGAAGTAATCAGATTATCAGGAATGAACATTGTTGTTAACGATATAGACCATTCATTAATAATCAAAGTTGCCTCAATACAATCTGCCAGAATGCAAGTTTATTTTATTGATAATGAAGATTATTTTCAACGAAAAGCTCTTTTTAAAGACGAAGACGAAAACTTTTTTGAAGATAATGACGAACGAACTATTTTCTTTGCACGAGGTGTGCTTGAAACAATAAAAAAACTTAGATGGACTCCCGATTTGGTTCACATAAATGGCTGGTTGGGTAGTTTAATTCCTTTATATCTTAGAAAAGCTTACAGCGAAGACCCCATTTTTCATGATACCAAAGTTGTGATTTCTTTATACGAAGATCATTTTTCCGAAAAATTTAATTTAAATATGAAAAAGAAAATTAAAATTGACGGATTTAATGAAACAGATTTAAAAGTATTTGATAATTACGACTATATCAGCCTGATGAAACTTGCAATTAAAAATGCAGATGGTGTTATTCAAGCAGAACAAAATATTGCTCCTGAATTATTAGAATATATCAAAAAATCTAAAAAAACCTTCCTTCAATATCAAGAAAATGAAAATACTGAAGAACTTTATTCTAATTTTTACGATCAAATTTTAGAAGAAGCCAGTGTAAACGCATAAATATACTTCCGTTAAATATTTTCACTAATAGTATTTAACGGATTTTTTTTGCTTTACTTTTAAAAAAAAGTTTTTTTGTTTTAATTAACTTATTAATAATCAGTAGTAACAAAATATTTTTTAATTTTGCCGACTAACTAATTTTTTTGACATGAAAAAAACATTTTTCTTTTTAGCTGTGGTGCTCATTTTTAGCATTTTTTACAGCTGCAATGAACGTTATAATATTGGATCTAACATTCTTCCTAATAACGATTTTTTAAATATTAATATCATCGACACTGTTGAGGTATTTTTAACTACCGAACAATCAATGCCAATAATATCAACTAACCCTAATTATTTGCTTGTTGGGCAACATGATGACCCTCTTTTTGGAATAACAGATGCTTCTTTTATGACACAATTCAGACAAACCAGTTATCCTCTTTGGGGTGATACAGCTATTTTAGACTCCGTGTGTATTATTTTACCTTTAGCTATAGACGATGATTATTATTACGGTAATAATTCAAACGCAGAACTTAATCTGTCTGTTTACGAAGTTATTGATACCATAAATAAAACAGCATATTCTGATCAAAATCCAAACGATTACACCGATTACAATTTATTGGGAGAAACTGATGTTTATAAAAAACATTTTTGGGGCAAACGAGTTAATGACGAAGGAGATACTGTTGATGTTGATTCTTTGGCACTTGTTATTAGATTAGATGATGCTTTTGGTCAAAGATTGATTGATGATACTGATGGGTATTTTGAAAATTCTGTTTCATATTTTCACGAAATATTTAAAGGCGTTTATATAACCAATAATTCCGATGATCCGGGCATTTATCGCATAAATACCGATAATACCTCTAACCAAAATTTTGGCTTGGTTATTTTTTATCATTTTGCTCATTCTCAGAATATTGAACGGGATTTTTGCCTACCTCTTTCAACTTCGTGCGGGCGTTTTAATATGTTCTCTCACGATTATACTAATGCCGTATTTTATGATCAATTACAAGACAGTACAATTATTGATCAAAATGCTTATTTGCAAGCTATGGGCGGAACTATGGTTAAATTTTCGGCTCCCGGTTTGTTAAATTTAGACAGTATGGTAATTAATAAAGCCGAGTTAATTTTTAAAACTAATTCCTCATTAGCCGGTGATTTTAGTCCTCTTAATGAAATTTGGCTTGCAGGAGTTGATACCGGACAAACAATTGTTCGTTTTCAAGAGTTTTATGCTTCCACCTACCAGGGGGCTATTATTGATAATCAAGAATATAAATTTGATGTTACTCGTATTATGCAAAGTTATATAGACGGGTTATATCAAAACAGTTTTTTTGATTTTTATTTAATGGATTTAAGCGGAGCTTCTGCTTTTAATCGTTCTGTTATTACTAATGGAAATAATAATAATCCTCCAAAAATAGTTATAACATATACTAAAATTCAGTAATCTTTTTAAATTAGTTATTATGTGTGGAATAGTAGGTTACATAGGACGTAAAAGAGCTTATCCGATTTTGTTAAACGGATTAAAGAGATTAGAATATAGGGGTTATGATTCTGCCGGAGTTGCAGTTTTTGAGAACAAAGAAATAATTTCGTATAAAAAACAAGGAAAAGTTTCTGAACTCGAAGACATGCTTGCCGACACTAAAATTAATTCCAATATAGGTATAGGTCACACTCGCTGGGCTACACACGGCGAACCTAACGATGTTAACGCTCACCCGCATACTTCTCAAAACGGAATTTTTACAATGATCCATAACGGAATTATTGAAAATTTTGAACGATTAAAATCAAAATTAGCCACTCGTGGTTATAGCTGTAATTCCGAAACGGATACAGAAGTTTTAGTTAATTTAATCGAATATATTTACACAAAAGGAAATATTAGTGCCGAATTAGCTGTTCGTTTAGCATTATCAAAAGTGATTGGAGCATACGGAATTGTTGTTATGTGCAAAAATGAACCGGATAAATTAATTGCCGCACGAAAGGGTAGTCCGCTTGTTATTGGAATTGGTAAAAACGAATATTATATTGCCTCCGATGCTACTCCTATTGTTGAATATACAAAAAGTGTTATTTATTTGGATAACGATAATCTTGCTATTATCAAACGAAATCAACTTACTCTAAAAACAATTGATAACACCGAATTTGAACCTGAAATTCAAAAAATAGATATTGGAATTGATGCCATTGAAAAAGGAGGTTTTGATCATTTTATGCTTAAAGAAATATTTGAGCAACCACAATCAATAAAAGATACTTTTAGAGGTCGTATAAAATCAGATTTTTCAGATATACGTTTGGGAGGCTTAAGTGATGTTTTTCCAAAATTAGTTAATGCAAAAAGAATAATAATTATTGCTTGTGGAACTTCGTGGCACGCCGGATTAGTTGGCGAATATTTAATTGAAGAATTTGCCCGTATTCCGGTAGAAGTAGAATATGGCTCTGAATTTAGATACAGAAATCCGGTTATTAATTCCGACGACATAGTTATAGCTATTAGCCAGAGCGGCGAAACAGCTGATACTTTGGCAGCTATAGAAATGGCTCGCAAAAATGGAGCAACCGTAATAGGTATATGCAACGTTGTTGGTTCGTCAATTCCTCGCGAAACAGATGCCGGAGTTTATACTCACGCCGGACCCGAGATTGGTGTTGCTTCTACAAAAGCATTTACTGCTCAGGTTACTGTTTTAAACATGTTGGCATTTTTATTAGGCAAAAAAAGAGGCGTTATTTCACAAGAAAGATTTGAATTTTTAGTGAAAAAATTATCTGAAATTCCTCAAAAAATAGAACAAGTTTTAAAAACAAACGATCAAATAAAAAAAATAGCAGAGCTATATAAAAATTCAACTAATTTTTTGTATCTCGGAAGGGGCGTTCAGTTTCCCGTAGCTCTCGAAGGAGCTTTAAAATTAAAAGAAATCTCTTACATTCACGCCGAAGGTTATCCTGCCGCCGAAATGAAACACGGACCTATTGCTTTAATTGACGAAAATATGCCCGTTGTTTTTATTGCAACCAAGGATAAAACTTACGATAAAATTGTTTCTAATATTCAAGAAATTAAAGCTCGCAAGGGTGTTGTTATCGCAGTAGTTACCGAAGGCGATACAGCAATTAAAAATTTAGCCGATCACGTTATTGAAATACCCGACACCGAAGAAGCTTTAGGACATTTGTTGAGTGTTGTTCCGTTACAACTTTTATCGTATCATATAGCTGTTTTGCGTAATTGTAATGTTGATCAGCCCCGAAATTTAGCAAAATCTGTAACTGTAGAATAGTTTTTTGTTTAAAAATTATTGAATTATTAAGAAAAAAAGAGGAGAAAATGATTAAATTTCTCCTCCTTTTTTCATCACAACATTTTTAAGATAATTCTCAAATCGGTGAACCGATAAAAGAGTGCTACCAAGATAAAATCCCCAAATAATAAAAAGAGCAACCATTCTGAAAGCGAAATTAGGAAAAATACCTAAAGCAGGTATTAAAGAAAAAAGCAAAGCGATAACAAAAAATTCCCAAAAGAAAATTTTGTAGCTAATGTAAGTTCCTCTACCAATAATTTTAAAAGAAATTTCTCCTTTATAAATAGGATTAAAAACATTAAATCCATTCCATACAAAACGGAAAATATTTCCAACAAATTTGATTTTTTTTTCTTCTACCAAAATATTTTTCATGTACGAATTTCGTAAATCATTAACAATTTCAGCAGATAATAACTCGTGGAAAGTTAAGGGCTTATCTTTTGATTGAACTCGTTCGGTTTCTTTTATATGTGTGAAAAAATATTTCATTTGCGATTGTCGAAAAATTTCAATTTGTAAAATAAAGAAAAATCTTGTAAATTTGAAAATACAATTTTTAAAAAAATAATTATGACACGCAAATTTAGTATTTTTAGTGTTGTTTTAGCAATTGTTCTTATTTTTAATTCTTGCGATTTATTAGAAAATCAGGAATTAACTGAAGATGAGATAGTTAACGGCTTAAAAACAGCACTTGAAATGGGCACCGATACCGCCTGTTCAGACCTAAATCAACAGGACGGTTACTTTGGTAATAAACTGGTTAAAATTCTTTTGCCACCCGAAGCCGATGTTTTATACGATGCTCTCGAAAATTCGTATGTTCAGGCTTTAGGTTTTGATGTTTTGCTTGAACAAAAAATTGATTCGGTTATCCTTTCAATTAATAGAGCCGCCGAAGATGTTGCCGCCGAAGCAAAACCTATTTTTGTTAACGCTATAACCAGCATGACAATAACAGACGGAATAAATATTTTAAATGGAGCAAATACTTTTGCTTCGTCAAAAGATACTTCTTCCTTTGATTCGCTTGCAGCTACTCATTTTATGGAATACATGACTCGGGATAACCTTTTTAGTCTTTACGAACCTAAAATTAATGCTGCCCTTAGTAAAGATCTCGGCTTAGGCTTTTCTGCAAATGAAGCATGGAATGCCCTTTTATTATTTTACAACTATATCTGTACTTTAGTAGGTGCTCTTAATCCGGTTGAAGAAGTTAATTTAAGTGAATTTTCTGCAAATAAAGGTTTAGATGGTTTATTCTATTTTGTTGGAAATCAAGAAAAAGACATTCGAGAAAATCCTTACGCATGGGCTTCTGATATTATCGAAAAAGTTTTTGGTTATGTATATCAGGAATAAAAATTTACAATATTGAATAACTCTATTTTTACAATTGTTAATTTGCCACAGGTAGATTCAACAAATAATTATGCGGCAAATTTGCTTAAAAATATGTCTGCCGAACAACTCTGCAATACAGTTGTCCAGGCAGACTTTCAAACAAACGGGCGAGGAGCTTTTAAAAATTTGTGGGAAAGTAATGCACAAAAAAATTTACTCTTTTCTATAATTATTTGTCCAAAAGTTTATGCCGAAAATCAGTTTGTTATATCTAAAATAGTATCATTAAGTATTATCGACTATTTGAAATCGAAAAATATTTCAGCTAAAATAAAATGGCCTAATGATATTTTGGTGAATAACGAAAAGATAGCCGGAATTTTAATTGAAAACTCTGTTACTGGACATAAAATTAGTAGTTCGATAATTGGTATTGGATTAAATGTTAATCAACATAATTTTTTTGGTGATTTTAAAGCTTCGTCAATTTCATTACTATCTAATAATCAGAAGTTTAATTTAAAAAAAGAATTAATGTTTTTTCTTGATTTTTTTAAAAAATGGATAAATTTTTGTTCTATAGATAATCAAATTATAGTTGATAAAGCTTATTTTGAAAATCTATTAGGTAGTAATACATTTTTGAATTATCGCGAAAAAAACACAGAATTTCAGGCTAAAATTATTTCGATAGATGGTTTTGGAAGATTAGTGTTAGAAACTGCTGAAAAAGAACAAAAAATATTTGCATTTAAAGAAGTTGAATTGATTTTATAAAAATAAAATGGAAGTAAAAGAAAAAGTTGTTGACATAAAATCGGTGTTAAAACAAAGTAAATCAAAGTTTTATAGAAATTTGCCAAATTTTATTGTTAACTGGATAAGAAAAGTAGTTAGAGAAGAAGCTTTAAATAATCATCATATTAATAACAAAGAATTAGAAGGCATAGAATATGTAAAAACTGTTTTGTTTGATGAGTTTAAGGTAAAATTAAACATTGTTGGACAAGAAAATGTAGATAAAAATAAAAAATATGTTTACATAGCAAATCATCCGCTTGGGGCAATAGATGCACTTAGTTTTTTGGTTTTAGTTCATGATATTCACGGAAGTGTAGTTTCGCCATCTAATCAACTTTTTGAGTATATTCCTAATCTTCATTCACTTATAGTAGGAATAAATGTGTTTGGGCAAAACACTAAAGAAAAAGCAAAACAAGTAAATGATGCTTTTGAATCCGGTGTTCCAATAATGATTTTTCCGGCAGGCGAAGTGTCCAGAAAAATAGACGGCAAAATAATTGACCCTCAATGGCAAAAAACTTTTGTTACAAAAGCTCTTCAGTACAATAGAGATATTGTGCCGGTTCATATTACTGGGCAAAATTCTAAAAAATTTTACAGAACTGCTAAAATCAGAAAATTTTTTGGCATAAAAATGTACATCGAAACAATGCTTTTGCCTCAGGAGATTTTTAAACAAATTGGCTCTGAATTAACTTTAACTATTGGTAAACCATTTAGTTCAGATGAAATAAGAACTTCTAAAATTTCACATGTTGAATGGGCCGAAAAAATAAAACAATATGTTTATGCTTTAGCAAAATAAAGCACTATTTATTGTGTTTAAATTTGATAATTTGAATATTTTTTCTATAAAAATTTGCAAACTCATAAAATATTAGCCTTATGAAAAAGACATACATACTTGACACAAACGTTATTTTGCATGATTACGATGCAATTTATAATTTTGAAGATAATGATGTGGTTATTCCCATTGTTGTTATCGAAGAGCTCGATAAATTTAAAAAAGGCAATGGTATAATTAATTATAATTCGCGTCAGATAATGCGAGAGCTGGATAAATTATCTGACCAATTTGATGTTTTTTCCGACGGTATTTCTATTGGTAATGATAAAGGACGCTTGTATGTAAAAACAGTGCATAAATTTTCGGAAGATTTTGAACTTTCTTTTTCAGAAAATGAATATGCTGACACTAAAATTTTATCAATAGCTATTTATCTTAAGGAAGAAAAAGTTGACGAAGAGGTTATTTTGGTTACTCAGGATTTGAATTTAAGGTTAAAAGCCCGAGCTTTTGGTGTTAAAGCTCAGGATTATCAAACCGGAAAAGTAGATAATACTCATATAATATCAAAAGAAGTTAATACTTTTAGTAATGTTGATATGGAGGTTATTGGTAAAATTTATCAAAATGGAAAACTTGATGTAAGTGAGTTAGGTTTATCAGACGAGCCCCAAAACAATGAATATCATATTTTAACAGATGGAAATTCATCGGTTTTATCTTATTATGATGCTCACCATAAACAGATGAAATTAGTAAAAAAACATTCAGCATATCATATTAAGCCACGAAATTCAGAACAAACTTTTGCTTTTGATGCCTTATTACGAAAAGATGTTAGCCTTGTGTCGATAACAGGAAGAGCCGGAACAGGGAAAACTCTTTTGGCATTGGCGGCAGCGTTACAACAAAGCCATGATTTTTTCCAAATTATGTTAGCTCGTCCAATTGTTGCTTTATCTGATAAAGATTTAGGCTTTTTGCCCGGTGATGCTACCGAAAAAATACGACCTTACATGCAACCATTGTTTGATAATTTAACAGTTATTAAACAAAATGCCGGTTTTTCAAGCAAAGACAGCGTTAAACTTGATGATATGATAAAAGAAGAAAAATTACTTATTACACCTCTTGCATATATTAGAGGAAGAAGTTTAGCTAATACATTTTTTATCATCGACGAAGCTCAAAATCTCACTCCACATGAAGTTAAAACAATTATAACTCGTGCAGGTGAAGGTACAAAAATTGTGTTTACCGGAGATATTGATCAAATAGATTCTCCTTATCTTGATGATCGTTCAAATGGGCTCACTTATTTAACCGATAAAATGAAAGGACAGGATATTTTTGCTCATGTTAATCTTGTGAAAGGAGAAAGAAGTAAATTAGCAGAGTTGGCAAGTAAGTTGCTGTAAATAAACCACATAACAGTTCCACAATTTTGCGGAACTGTTTTTTTTAATCTTCCAAAATTGTTAATATTACAATACCTGTTGCTAAACCGGCAACCGAAAATATTGTGTTATTCATTATTTTTTTTCGAGAAGCACTAAATTTAAAACCGGCGATATAATCTTCGTTGGTTTTTAAATTATCCGGAATATCACAAAATTTGCTGTTGGTGTTTACTTTAGAAAAAACAGCCACATAAGCTCCCGAAATTAAAGGAGACCAAAATGCAGACATAGAAGCAACTTCAAGTAAAATAGGGGAGGCTACTCCTGTTAAAAAAGCTCCTGAGTAAACATAATAATTTTTGTATTTTTTCCCGTCAATTTGACCTTTTACAAACATTTTTGCTCTTTCCAAAGGATAATCAGGGTTATTGTATAAAAAAACGGTATCTAATTGTTGTATAACGGCAAAAACATCAAGTGTATCAAAATATTTTGATTTTCCTTTCATGTTAATTAAATGGACATAGCCGCTATCAAGCTGTATATCAATTGATTGTGCTTCAAAAACAGTGCCGTCATCGAGCCATAATTCGTTTTGAGCGTTAATATTGCCGATTATTAAAAGGCTCAAAATTGAGAATAAAAGTAGTTTCATTTAAAAGTATTTGTAGTTAATTAAGCAAAAATAGTATTTTTGTAAAAAATAACAAGTTATGTTTTTAAAGTTGCTTTTAATATCTATTGTTTTAATGAGTTTAGTAATCCTTGGTTTAGGTGTTCAAACCTTTTTTTCAAAGAAAAAAACTTTTCCGCAAACTCGTATTTCAAAAAATAAAGAAATGCGAAAACGCAAAATTTATTGCGGCGAAACTCAACAAAAAATGATTGATAAAGGTTTAGATAACAGTGCCGGTGGCGGTTGTTCGGGGTGTGCGTAATCTTAGGAATTTTTACCCCAAAATGTAATACCAAATCTTATTTTATCAAAGGATATTTTTTCTTCAAGGTGTTCAAAAATAGGTTTAATGCCTTCTTCGAGGCCTTTTTCTTCAATTGCTTTGTAAATCAAATTTAATTCATAGTCTGAAATTAGTCTTTTGTAGTCAATATCTTGTCCATTTATATAATTTTTTGTTAGATGTCCAAAAATTGTTGACACACTTAATTTGCGTTTTTTTGCTATTTCTTCAACTTCTAATCCCTCATTAAACATTTGATAGCTAACAATATAGGTGCTCCCTTTAAACGGAATACCTTCGTTACTTTTTTCGGTTAAAAATTTTAAAATTTCGGCAACAAATGTACTTCCGTATTTATTATTTTTAAATTCACCAACACCCGAAATATCAGCCAATTCATTGTGCGAAGTGGGCTTTTTTTCAGCCATTGCAATAAGCGTAGCATCATTAAAAACAACGTATGGAGGCACTCCCTCCGAATCGGCTATTAATTTTCGTAATTCTCTTAACCGTTCAAATAGTTCATTTTTAATTTGTTGTGTTTTGCTTACAGGTTTTTCCTTTTTAATTTGCTCTTTTTGTCGTTCTTTTAAATCAACAATATTTACTAATTGAACTTTTTTGTTGTTAAATAGAACATCGTTTCCGGCGTCGGTTATTTTAATAACGTGATTTTGGTCGTAAGCAATTTCAATAAAACCTTGATTTAGTAGTTGTAAAATATATTGTTGCCAATCAGCAAAGCTAATATCTTTACCAGCTCCAAAAGTTTTAATATTTTGATATCCTTTTTCGTATAACTCTTTAATTCCGGCACCACGTAATACGTTAATTAACATTATCATACCAACATTTTCTTTTAAACGATAAATTGCCGAAAGTGCTTTTTGGGCAATAATAGTACCGTTAAAGTGTTTAGGCGGATTTTTACACACGTCGCAGTTTTCGCAATCGTGTTCAAGGTGTTGGCCAAAATAGCTTAACAATATTTTTCGGCGGCAAGTTTGAGCTTCGGCAAATTCTTGTATTCTTTGTAATTTTGCAAGTTCAACTTCGCTATTGTTTGGGGCATTATTTATAAAACGTCTATACACAATTACATCTTGCAGGCTGTAAAACATCATAGTATCACTTTTTAAACCGTCTCTTCCGGCTCGTCCTATTTCCTGGTAATAATTTTCGATGTTTTTTGGCATGTTATAATGAATAACCCATCTCACGTTAGATTTGTCAATACCCATTCCAAAAGCTATAGTTGCACAAATTATGGGCGTTTTATCTTTTATAAAATTTTCCTGAACTTTAGAGCGTTTTGCACTGTCCATTCCTGCATGATAATGCTGAGCTTTTATGCCTTCTTTTCTGAGCATAGAGGCTAAATCTTCAGTTGATTTTCGGCTCAAACAATATATTATTCCCGACTGTTTAGGTCTTTCCTTAATAAATTTCAGTATTTTTTGTTTGCGATTTTGCCCTGGCACAACGTTTAAACTTAAATTTGGTCGGTCAAAAGATGAAATGAAATTTTGGGGATTTTGCAATTCCAATTGTTTAATAATATCTCTGGCAGTAATTTTATCGGCCGTTGCAGTAAGTGCTATTATTGGGATATTGGGGTATATTTTTTTAATTTTATTAAGGTCGGTATATTCCGGTCTAAAATCGTGTCCCCATTGCGAGATACAGTGAGCTTCGTCGATAGCAAAAAGACTGATTTCTAATTTATTTAAAAGTACCGAAAAATCTTCCGAAACAAGTTTTTCGGGCGATATATATAGTAATTTTATTTTACCATTAATTGCTTTATTTTCAATTGCAAGTTGTTCGGCAGCATTAAGAGAACTGTTCAAAAACGCAGCCGAAATGCCCACAGCTTTAAGGCTTTCAACTTGGTCTTTCATTAGTGAAATAAGGGGCGAAATTACAATTGTTATTCCGTTTAATAATACTGCCGGAATTTGAAAAGTAATTGATTTTCCGCCTCCGGTAGGCATCAAAACCAGGCAGTCTTTTTTTTCTAATATTGCTTGAATTATTTCTTCTTGTAATGGTCTGAACTTATCATATCCAAAATGTTTTTTTAAAATCTGTTTTGCTTGCAATTGGTTCATGTTTAGAAAAAATTTCTTACATTAAAGAAAGTAAAGCTTTGATTTATAGATAATTGAGTTTTGCTGTTTTCAGTAATTTAAAAAATATTTATCTGCAAAACAGTTAAAATATCTACAAAAAACCACATAAAATTTTTACTTTAATTTATTAAGTATTGATTCAAAAATAAGAATTCCGTCGGTGTTTCCGAGTTCATCATCGGCAGCACGTTCGGGGTGGGGCATCATACCAAAAACGTTTTTGTCTTCGTTACAAATTCCTGCAATATTTTCAACGGATCCGTTAGGGTTGTATTCGTCAGACAAATGCCCGTATTCGTTGCAATATCTGAACAGTATTTGTCCATTTTTTCGCATTTCGGTTATGGTTTTTCCGTCGGCATAATATCTGCCTTCGGCGTGAGCAATAGGGATTAGTAAAGCACGTTCGGGGTCTAATCCCGAAGAAATAATCGACTTGTTATTATCGGGTTTAATAAATACATTTTTACAAATAAATTTTTGGGTGTCATTTTGTAGCAAAGCACCCGGAAGCAAACCTGTTTCGCATAAAATTTGGAATCCATTGCATATTCCAAACACAAAACCGCCTTTATTTGCAAATTCTATAATACTTTGCATTATAGGAGAGTATTTTGCAAGAGCACCGGATCGTAAATAATCGCCGTACGAAAACCCGCCTGGAATAAAAATTCCGTCAACTTTTTGTAAGTCGGTGTCTTTGTGCCATAATTTAATAACTTTTTGGTTTAGAATATCTTGTAACACATAAACTAAATCTTCATCGCAGTTTGAGCCGGGGAAAACAACTACTCCAAATTTCATAGCAGTATTTTTTATTTTTTTGAGATGTTTATTTTATCTCAAGGGTTATTATTTATTTTTTAGTGGGCAAAAAGTATTGCTCTAATTATTTTTTTTCTTCTGTTTTTTCCTCCTGAACCGGTTTATTTAAATATTCTTTAATTACAAAGAAAAATCCGGCAATAAGTAAAATCGCAACTAATATTGATCCAATTAGTTCTATTTTTTTAGCAGTATAAACAGCGGCAGGTTTAAAATCAAATTTTATTTTATGAGTTCCTGCCGGAACATATATTCCTCTAAGAATGTAGTTTGTTTGATATATTTTTGTTTCAGTTTGGTCTATTGAACAAATCCAACCTTTTGGATAATAAATATCAGAAAATATAACAAATCCACCGCTTGCCGAGGTAACTTCAAATTCAAGATTATCGGGTTCGTATTTTGTTAAAATAATTTGGCGTGTTGTATCATTTGAGATGTTTAATTGTGGTAAATCATTAACATTAAATTTATTTTTATTGATAATTGCTGTACGTTTTAAGTTTTCAGTACCGAGAGATAATAATTCATCGTTGGCATTTTCAACAAATTTGTAATTATCAACAAACCATGCGTTTCCAAAAGAATTAATGTTAATTAAAGGTGTTCCTTGAGGATTATAAATAATATATTTTGTGTTTAACATATTAATAACTTGTAAACTTTGCAGAGCTTGATATTCAGAGATAGTAGAATCTTGAAACGAATTGACTAAAAATTGCATTTCGTTATTTAAATAGTAATCAATAACATCTTGATATCTACGAAGTTTAGCACCATGATATCCTCCAATTGATTTATGAAAATATGAAGTAAAAGCGTCGTTAAAAGTGCTTGTTGTTAAATTTAAAACCCTATAATATGAGTCTGTATCTTTTAATATAAAATTATCGGCATTTGAAGCAACAAATTCTGTATTTGAGGCACTTTTATTTACAAAGTCATCATTGTTTAAGTATCTTCTGTCAATAGTCCACATATCAATTAGCACTAAAAAACCGAGAGCAAAAATGAATGTTAATTTGTTAAGTTTTTCGTTAGCAGAATAAAAGAAAATAAATGCAGCAGATAGTAAAATAAACGCAAAACTTCTTATAGCATCAGCTTTAAAGATTGCTACTTTAGCATCTTTCCAAGTTCCTAAAATTTCATTAATAATATTTTGTGGAGCGTTTTGCTGTTGAAGGTATGTGATTACTTGAGATTCGCTTTGGCCGGAGAAAGAGAAAAATCCGGGGATAAGCCAAAAAATAAGAGATAATCCGCCGGTTAAACCAAAAGCTATTCCTAAGAATTTTAAGTTGTTTTTTATTATTTTTTTATCAGATAATATTTCTTTGATTGTTAAAAGAGCAAGAAGTGGGACAGTAAAACTTGCAACAACCAGTATCATTGATACTGTTCTGAATTTGTTATAAAAAGGGAAATTATAGAAGAATAATTCTGTTACAAATCCAAAGTTTTTACCCCACGAAAGCACAATTGCAAAAATAGTAGCAGCCAAAAGCCACCATTTAATTTTGTCTTTAACAATAAACATTCCCAGTACAAACAAAAACATAATTATAGCACCAAAATATACCGGTCCGGAAGTAAAAGGCTGATCACCCCAGTAGGTGTCAAGTTGTTTAACTAAATCAACATAATCACCACTTAAAGCATTAACAGCTACTTCGTTATTAGCAATTTGTCCGTTTCCGCCACCTTTAACGTTTGGAATTAAAAAACTGAATGTTTCGCCAACACCGTAACTCCATGCAAGAGCGTAGTCTTTGTCGAGTCCGGTACCTTGTTTGTCGTTTTTATTTAGTGTAATTTCACTTTGCCCTCTGATGCTGTATTTACCCATTTCGTATGGTCGCCAAAGCGTTCCGGTATTTGGCAAAATTGTTATCAGCGCAATAGTTAAGGCAATAGCCGAAGAAATTGAAAAATCCTTAAGTTTTTTGTCTCTTAAATCCCAGAAAAATCTAAAGATAACATATAATCCTACAGTTAATCCGGTGTAATATATTATTTGAATATGCGAAGTGCTTATTTGTAAGCCCAGCCCCAAAAGAGTGAGTACAGCACCAAGCCAGTATTTTTTTTCGTAAATTTGAATAAAACCGGCCAGAACAATAGGCATAAATGCAATAGCGTATGTTTTTGTAACGTGTCCGGCTGCTATAATTATTATATTGTATGAAGAAAGGGCGAAAGCTAATGCACCTATAACGCTTGCCCATTTGTTTACTTTAAATGTTTGTAATAGAATATAAAATCCAAGTAAATACATAAAAAGCGTAGAAACAGTGGCATAAGGTAAAAATTGAGTAAAAAATCTTCTTATTGGGTCGTAAATATTATTGTTTGAAATTCCGCCAACTTGATACGAAGGCATTCCTCCAAATAAAGAGTTTGTCCAGGCAACATCTCTATCGTTCGCTTTTTGAAATGAAACTGCCTCATTACCAACACCTTTTGCGTGCTCATAATCCATTTGTTTTATTACTTTTCCTTGAATTATTGGCGAGAAATATAAAAAACTTACGGCAATAAAAAATACTATAATAATTAGCTGTGTTAAAACTTCTTTTAATCTTTTATTCATTATTCTTCGTTTGAGGTTTTTATGCGTGCAAATTTAAGAAAATATTGATTTTATTTTTACTTTTTTTGTTCTATTATTTATTTTGTGGTTATTTTGCTCAAAATTTAAGTTTTTTTTTGTTTAATAAAAGATATTTACTTGAAAAGTAAAAATTTTTATGATAAGAATTACGCACTACAGAGAAAAATGTATAGGCTGTTACTATTGTGTTGATATTGCTCCTACAAGGTGGGAAATTGACGAAGTTGACGGTAAAAGTTTGCTTATAGAAGCATCAAATAAAAAAGGAATTTATATTGCAAAAGTTCCTGATTTTGAATACGATGAAAATATTCAAGCAGCCAATGCTTGTCCGGTAGGAATTATTAAAGTTGAAAAAATATAATAGTGCTTATTGATTTTTATCTGAAATATTTAACTACTGTTGAATATTTTTTTGCCATTTAGTTGTGCTTTTTGATAACTGACACATAATAATTAAATATTTCCATTTTACTTTTACTGAACTTGATTTGGGAAATAGGTGATGAAAATCCATTTGTCCAAAAAAATAAAAAACTTTTAATACCCCAAAGCATCAATATATAAGGGTTTTAGTATTATTACTGTTTAATATTATTTCTGTTCATCAAAAAAGTTTTGTTTTTTTTGAGAGAAAAATTAATGGTGCATTGTTATTTGCATATTGCATAATGAACTTTAAACTTAATAAAACTATGAAAGCTTTAAGGTTGATATAATTTTTCCCCAAAAATTGGACAACAAATTTAAATAAAATAAAAACATTAAATTTGTATTTATGAGTAAACGAAGAAATTTTTTATTCAAAAATTATCTATTGTTAGAATGATTAGGGACAAAAATTATATGGTTTAGAAAATGAAATTGATAAAAAACCTGAACTTTTTTAAAGAGAGTGTCCAAATTGAGTTAATTACAGTAATTGTCCGATAAATTTTAATTCAATTTTTCATTATTTATATTGTTTTAATATTCTTTCAACTTCATTACGGACATTATCTTTAAGTTCGTCGGCAGATAGTTTTTTTGCTTGATCGGGAGAAATTTGTTTACCAAAAATGAGTTTTAATTTTGCCGGGGTAATCCAAATGCTTTCTTCGGGCGCAATTTTATCAATTCCAATAAAACCAACTGGAACAATATCATATCCGGCATCTTTAGCAAATTTGAACGGTAATTTTTTAAAACTTCTCATTTTTCCGTCTTTAGATCGAGTTCCCTCCGGAAAAACAATAATTGAACGTGTTTTTAATCTCTCTTTTGCAATTTCAAAACTTTTTAATGATTCTCTGGCATTTGTTCTGTTTATAGGAATTTGTCCGAAAATTTTAATAACACGCCCGTATAAAAACCATTTAAAATGTGTGTGTGCTTCAATTGCGTTCATGTTTACCGGAAAATAAGCACTTGCAATTAAAACATCAAACATACTAACATGATTAGGCATAAAAATATAAGTCTTGTTTTTGTCAATTGGTTCTTCAAATATTACTTTTGTTCTAATAAAAATAATTCGTAAAATAATACGAGAAGTAACAGATAAATATTTGTAAAGAAATTTTTTAGAAAAAAATAAGTTTAAAATTAGGATAGAGGTGAAAATAAATAGATAACCAAAGCCACCAATTAACCATATAAATATTGACAAGATGTATTTCATTGTAAAATTATTTTTAATTAGGTACTTTTTGCAGATAAATTTATAATTTGTTAGCAAAAAAAGCCCTTAATAAGAGTTTATTTTTCGCATTTTAATAGTTTTTATTTCAAAATTTCATTTAAAATAGGGTAAATAATATCAGGTTCGTAACCCTTTGAAGTCATTGATGATAATATTTTGTTTTTTAATTTAATTTTATCGTTAGTTTTTAAGTTTTTGAGTTTATTATTGATTAGTTTTTGTGCTGTTTTCTTGTATTCAGTGTCGTTTATATCGTTTAATGCTTTTTGAATAATATTTTTGGGGATATTTTTGTTAATAAGATGGAATGCTATTTTTTTTTTGCCCCAATTATTGAATTTAAATTTATCGGCAGCAAAGGCAAGGGCATATCTTTGTTGGTCAATAAATTTCTCGTCAATTAACGAGGCAATTATTTTATCAATAAATTCAGGATTAGTATTCCAATTATTAAGCTTAAAAGTAATGTCTTTAATACACACTTCTTTAGTGCTACAAAATCTCATTGCTTTAGAAAGAGCAGAGTTGAATTCGTTCATTATCCTATACGGCTAATTCTTTCAAGTTTTTGATAATCAAGTACTTTTATTTTTTTTCCGTCTAATTCAATAACTTTTTCGTCTCTAAAATTATACAAAGTTTTAATAGCATTTGAGGTAGTCATGTTAGCTAAATTAGCTAAATCTTCGCGGTAAAGCTGAATTTTAATAGTAGAATTATCGGCTTCAAAACCATAAGTTTCGGCAAGTCTGATAATGCTTTCGGCCAACCGACCTCTAAGATGTTTTTGAGTTAATGATATTAAATTGTTTTCGGCTTCGCCAAGTTCTTGTGCTAAAAAAGTTATAATTTGAACAGAAAACAAATAGTTTTGTTCAACAACTTTATATAAGTCTTCTTTGTTTATAATACAAACAATTGAATCTTCAAAGGCACCGGCTGAGGCGTTGTAATGATCATTAGCAAATAAAGCACGGTATCCAATAAAATCGCCGGGTTTTGCAAGCCGTAAAATTTGTTCTTTACCGTTTAATCCGTCTTTGTATATTTTAACTTTGCCTTTTGCAAGAGATATTAGTCCTGTAGGGTTAAATCCTTCTTTAAATATTATTTCGTTTTTTTTGTACGAAATACAATTCATTCCGGCTAAAAGAGTTTCTTTTTGTTCGTTAGATAAAACCTTAAAGATAGAATTCTTATTTTCAATACATTTATGGCAATAATCTTGATACATCGTAAATTTATTTTCTGCAAAAGTAGTAATTTTATTTCTTAAAACATTATTTTTGTTGAAAAATCAAATATATGTCAAATCAGATAAAAACTTTAGGTATTCTTTCGTTAGTATTTGGAATTGTTTCTTTAGTATTGTTTTGTATTCCAATTTTTTCTTTAATATTATCATCTACCGGTTTACTCTTAGGCGTAATAGGTTTTACTCAGGCTTCAAAAACTCAAGAACCTAAAGGTACTGTTACTTCGGGATTGATTATTAGCATTTTAGCATTCTTAATAGCTGTAGTTTATAATGCTACTATTTTTGGAGCTTTGGGAGATTTTAACAATTTTTTTGATGGAGGAGATTGGTTTAATGATGAACCTAATCCATACTATGATCCGTATTATGATGATCCTTATTACGATCCAAACGACATTGATACAAACATGACCGATGTTGATTCTCTGCTTTTAGATCCCGCTGAAATTAATAATCTTGATAATTCCAGCAACGATTTTGATAACGGGCCGGGTCCTGCACCTAATTAGTTAATTTTGGTTAAATTTTGAAATGCTTAGTGTGATTTTATAAATACTGAAAATTTTCAAATAATTACTCAAACGGCTTTTCTTTTTCAAAATCCGGCAAATAGTTGTCTTTGCTTTCAAGTTCTTGAATAAATGCATTAGTAAAATTTAATTTTTCAATTTCTTGTAAAACAACATTGTATTCTTGAAATGTTAAAGGTCGGTTTAATTCCGGTGTTTCTTTTTGCAAAAATTGAGGGTTATATTGCGACATAACAGAAATATGAACATCTGTTGAGATTTCAGAAGCAATAAATCGTAAAATTTCAACTGAATTGTTAATATTATTCGGTAGTACTAAATGTCTGATTATTAGTCCACTTTCGGCGTAACCGTTTTTATTTATAAATAAACCGGAGCCTTTTTGTTTGTACATTTCTCTAATTGAAGCAAAAGCAATTTGGGGATAATTTTTTGCACCCGAATATTTTAAAGAAATATCATTAAACGCGTATTTTAAATCCGGTAAATAAACATCAATGTAAGGTTCTAATTCTTGCAAAGTTTCAATTTTGTCGTAAGAATTTGTATTAAAAACAGTTATAGGAAAATATTTTCTGCTTTTTAGCTCTTTTATTATTTCAATAGTTTGTGGCACAAAGTGCGAAGGCGAAACAAATCCAAGAGCTTCTACTCCGGTGTCTAAAATATTGGTTATTTTTTTTATTGTTTCTTCAAATGAAAATTCAAATTTGTTTGCATTAATTTTGTTGTTGCTTATCTGATAATTCTGACAATAAACACATTGTAAATTGCAATGAGCAAAAAACACGTTGCAAATTCCGTTCTTGCCACTAATAGGCGGTTCTTCGCCTTGATGCGAAAAAACAGAAGCAATATAGTATCCTTTGCCGGTATTGCAGTATCCTTTGTTTTTTTGTGTTCTGTTGGCATTGCAATTACGCGGGCAAATATTACAATTTAGTAGTTTGGTTTTCATTTTTATTTAAATAATTGGGCAGCAAAAGTACAATTTTGTATTGGTAATTCAGAATATTTTCAAGTTTTAAAATTGTCTTAAAAAACAAAAAAAGCCCGCTTTTAGCGAGCTTTTAAAAAATATACTTACAGTTTTTTTACAGATTGGCTACTCTGTAGGAGGAATATCTGTAGTTTCAGTGTTTTCGGGTAACTGACCGGATAATTTTGCTTTAAGAGCAGCAAGAGCATCGGTTCCGTCGGTTGAAGTTTCTTCAAGAACGCTATCAATTTCGTCTTCGAGGGATCTGTTTTCAAGAGCCAATTCTCCATACGATTCTGAAAGAGCTTCTTGCGATTCAATTTTTTCTTTCATTCTTTCAAGCATACTAACAGTGCTTGTAGAATCGATGCCGGCTAATTGTTTGTTTACATTTTTAGTTGCTTCGCTAACTTTAGCTCTGGCTTTAAGCATTTTAGCTTCATTTTCCCATTTGCTGATGTTTGTTTTTAGTTGTTTTATAGAAACTTCTAATTTTTGAACTTGAGCATCATATTTTTGGTAGTTAGTTGCCGATAATTTATAATTATTAATTGATTGTTCTTTCTTTTGAAGAGCAGCAGTTGCTAAACGATCGGCTTCAGCAGGTTCTAAAGCACCACTTTGAGCTCTTTTTACAAGTTCAATAGCTTTGTTTTCGTACATTGTAGATTGTTCTTTGTACGAGTTTGTTTCATTTTTTGTTCTAATAGCCAATGCTTTAACTTGTGCTAAGGCTTCAATACTTTTATTTAGTTGCTCTTTTAAATCTCTAATGCCTTGTTCGGTCATTTTCACAGGGTCTTCAAGTTTATCTACTTGCGAGTGAGCTTCGGCCTGTCCAATTTTGAATAATCTTTTAAAAATACCCATAGTTGTAAGTTTTAAATGTTTTGTGTAATTTTGCTTCAAATATGCTAAGATTTTTACTAACAACCAAAAAAATTAGCAAAAATTTTATTGATATGTCATTTTTTGGAACTAATATTAAAAAAATACGGGTAGCTAAAAAGCTCAGTCAAACAGAATTTGCTAAAATTTTTGACTTAACTCGTTCTGCTGTAGGTGCTTACGAAGAGGGTAGGGCTGAAGCTAAAATTGATAAAATACTGGAAATTGCGGACTATTTTGGAATAGATTTAAATAAATTTTTGACAAAAAAACTTACTTTAAACGAAATTTTTAATTACGATGCGAAAAAAGTGACTCAAATTTGGAATTCAAATTTTACTTCAATTCCCTTTGTTGACAGCAAAAAAATTAAGCAATATATTGATAATTATAGCAGTTCTGAATTTATTAAACGCTTGCCAAAAATTTGTTTGCCTCAAATTGACGAAAAATTTATGGCTTTTGAATATTCTAATTCCGAGCATTTTTTTGATGGAGACATTTTAATTTGCAAACCTTACGAACATAAACCAACAAATGAAGATTTATATTTTTTTATTGCTCCTGATGGTGTTTCTATTGGTGGTAAAATTTCGCTGAAAAAAAAATATTTAGAAATTTGGCTTATTAAGTCCGTTATTAGTAGAAGTTTACATAAAATAGAAACAAATAATAAATTAGATGAAATATTAAAAAAATTAAGTTAAAAATTTCTTTTTGTTTAAAGTCAGAAACATAAAAAAAAGTATATTTTAACACCAAAAAAAATTATTATAACTTTGATATTTGTTTAATGTAAATATCTTTGCATTATATATTCTCGGTTTTTTTACCAACAAATAAGTAATATAAATTTATGTTTGAAGAAGAATTTTCGTCTAAATTGTTAACAAAAGCAGTAAACGAATTTGCAAAACTGCCCGGAATAGGCAAAAAAACTGCCTTACGTTTAGTTTTACATTTATTAAATAAGGAAACCGAGCAAGTGAAAATTTTTTCGGAATCAATTGTCAGGTTAAAAGAAGAAATAAAAATTTGCAAAACTTGTAACAATTTATCCGACAACGAAAAGTGTGATATTTGTTCAAATCCTAAACGCCATACCGGAGTTGTTTGTGTGGTTGAAAATATAAAAGATATAATTGCAATAGAAAAAACAATGCAATTTAATGGCTTGTATCATGTTTTAGGAGGTTTAATTTCGCCTATTGATGGAATTGCTCCTTCTGATTTGAATATTCATAGCCTTGAACAACGTATTGTAAATGAGTATATTACTGAACTTGTTTTTGCGTTAAATACAACTATGGAAGGCGAAACTACAAGTTTTTTTCTTTTTAAAAAGTTTAAAAATTTTGATGTTGAAATTTCATCAATAGCAAGAGGTGTTGGGTTTGGAGATGAACTGGAATACACCGATGAAGTTACATTAGGTAGGGCTATTACAAACCGAACTAAATTAGAATTCTAATTTTTTTTTATACTATATTTGTCAGATGAAAAAGTTACTCTTTATTATACTTATTTTTATATCAATTGGTGCTAATGCCCAGTTTTATAACGGTTTACAGATGAATTTTGGTAAAAACAGAATTCAGTATAAACCCTTTGACTGGAAATATTATCGTTACAACGATTATGATATTTATTGCTACGAAAGAGGAGTAAATTTAGGAAAATACGTTGCCGAAAATATCGAATCCGTTTTTGACGAAATGTCAACTTTTTTTGGTGTAGATTTGAGAGATAGGGTTTTATTTATAGTGTATAATAATCTTTCGGAGTTTAGGCAAACAAATATAGGCTTGCAAACCGGAAATGTTGATTTTAATATTGGCGGTCAGTATCAAATTCTTGAAAATAAAGTTTTTATTTTTTATCAAGGAGATCATCAAAAATTTATGCGTCAAATCAGAGAAGTTGTTGCACGATTGTATGTTAATCAAATTTTATACGGAACAGCTTTTACCGATAAGCTAACAAATTCAACGCTTCTAAATGTACCCAAATGGTTTGAGGAAGGTTTAGTATCCTATGTTTCGCAGCCTTATGATATGGATGTTTTTAACAACGTAAAAGATTTATTGCAAACTAAAAAACATATAAGTTTTAACCATTTATCCGGTGAGATGGCTAAACAAGTTGGTCATTCGTTTTGGTATTTTATTTCAGATACTTATGGCGATGAAATTATAGCTAATATCTTATATTTTTCTAAAATAAGTAAGAGCATAAAAAATTCTATGAATTTTGTTGTAGGCATGGGGTTAAAAGATTTGGTTTTAGAATGGCGAAATTATTACAATCAAAAATTTGACCTTTCAACTCCAGATGTTTTTCCCGATAGTTTATCGTTAGTTGATATTTCAAAAAAGAAAAGAGTATATCAGCAATTTAAAGTTAGTCCGAATTCAAAAAAGATTGCTTTTGTTGAAAATTATGACGGCAGATATAAAATTTTTATGTACGATGTTGAAACCGGAAAAACTAAAAAATTGTACAAAGAAGGACAACGACTTGAACAAATAGTTGATTATTCATATCCGTTATTGTCATGGAATAAAACCGGCGATATTTTAGCATTTACAGTTGAACACGAAAGCAATGTATATTTGTGGATGCATTATTTAGATAGAGATGAACCAAAATCGGTTGTTTTGCCTTATGTTTCTAAAGTTCTGGATTTTTCTTTTTCGCCAATTGGCGGATATATTGTCTTTTCGTCGGTTTCTAATGGATTTACCGATTTATTTGTTTTTAATTTGATGACCGGACAAATGGAACGGATTACTAATGATTTATCAGATGAATTAAATCCTACTTTTAGTGAGGATAATTCTAAAATTATTTTTTCTTCAAACAGAACAAATGATACTCTTCAAAAATTTTACAGATATGAAGATTATCCGCCAATTGCCGATAATTTTGATTTATATGCTTATGATTTCAAAAATAAAACGCAAGTTTTAACTCGTTTAACCAATACAAAATATTCTAACGAAACCGAAGTTGTAAGTGTTGGACAAGATTATTACATGTATTTGTCTGATTCAGTTGGATTTAAAAATAGGTTTATGTTAAAGTACGATAGCGTAATAGCATTTGTAGATACAGTTGTTCATTACAAATATTTTTCTACAGATATTCAGGTTACCAATTATTCTAAAAATATTATTGAGCAAGATTTGAACAGAGGAATATTGGGTGAAATAATTTTTAATAATAAAAAATCAAATTTGTATTCATATAAGTTTGATATTAACAATGTTACACCAATAACAAATGCAAAAATATTGTCATTTACAAATGATAACATTTTAAAACATCAATCAGTTCTTAGTCAGCAGAGTCAAGTACAAGCGAGTCAAGTAAATACTCAAAAAATGCTTGATAGTTTAAAACCTATTTTTCAGCAAAAAATTAACCAACCTGACACATCAATTGTAGATATAAATAATTATCAATTTGAAATAGAAGAAGATACTTTATTTGGATTGTTTTACAATAAAAAATATTCTGTTATCCAGCAGGATACATTTAAATTTAATCAACTTTTAGCTTACCAGCCAACTTTTTATTTAAATGATGCAACAAGCCAGATTGATTTTAGCATGATAAATCAATCTTATCAGCCCTTTACAGGAGGTCCGTTTTATTTTAATCCCGGAATGAGTTTATTTACAACTGTAGGAGTAGATGAACTATTTGATAATTACAGACTTATGGCCGGATTTAGATGGGGGTTTAATGGTTCAATGGAATATTTATTAAGTGTCGAAAATTTAGAAAGACGTCTGGATAAACAGCTTATTTATCATCGTCAGATTTTTAAAATGATATATGGTGATGAAAATTCTAATTTTCAATCTATAACAAAAACGTTTACAAACGAATTAATGTATGCTTTTAGGTATCCGTTTAATCAGGTTTCATCAATAAAAGGCACACTTATAGGAAAATATGACAGGAATGTTTTTTTATCACTTGATTACAATAGCCTTGTTTTGCCGGATACTTTTAAAGTGTTTAGCGGTTTTAAAATGGAATATATTTTTGATAATTCCAGAGAATTGTCTTTGAATTTGGAAGAAGGAATAAAGTTTAAGCTTTTTGGCGAATTTTATCAACAAGTAAACGGAAAATATGATTACACAACGGTTTTAGGAGGCGACTTCAGGTTTTATAAAAATATTTTCAGAAACATGATTTTTGCCACTCGTTTTGCCGGTTCTACTTCTTTTGGTAGTGGAAAAGTGATTTTTTATCTTGGTGGAGTTGATAATTGGATGGATTTATCTATTGATCCTAATGGCGATAGTTATTTTGATCCTTCAGTAAATATTAACCCGGAAGAAAATTATTTGTTTCAGGCAGTTGCTACTAATATGAGAGGTTTTCCTCAAAATATACGAAATGGAAATACTTTTTTAGTTTCAAATACCGAATTAAGAGCACCAGTTATTCAAATGTTGTTTCCTTATCCTATTAATTCCGAATTTTGGTCAAATTTACAAATAGTAACTTTTTTTGATATTGGAACAGCGTGGTCTGGTTTAACGCCTTATGATGAGAAAAATTACTACAATACAATTATTGAACATCGCAAGCCTTTTACTGTAATAGTTGATGTTGAGCGACCACCTTTTGTTTATGGTTATGGCTGGGGGCTTCGCTCAAAATTGTTTGGTTATTTTGTAAGAGTAGATTGGTCGTGGGGAGTTGAAGGTAATATTGATTATGGTAGAAAAATTTATTTTTCATTATCAAAAGATTTTTAAACAAAGTTTTTTAGATAACCAAAAATAATTGAATATTAAGAATTTATTATTAGGTGATTTTTTTATTTGTAAAGGTTTGATTAATAATAAACAGATGTTTTTATCAAACTTTTACGAATAATAAATCAAATTTGTTAATATAAAATTGTAAATACCTGAAAATTATTTGTAGCTTTTTCCGTTCTTTTTTAAAAATTCTTTTTCGCTGCGTGAAAGATGTTGGTATCCGAAACGAGATATTTTTTCTAATATTCTATCAATTTCTTTATTAATATCTTGGATCGTTTTGTTGTATTGGTAATCGTCTTTTGTTTTTAAAGAGTTTTTTACAACTTTGAATTTGCGTTTTTGGCTTACAGATTTTTCCATTCCAAATATACGACCAATAAAATCGGCAAGCCATCCGGTAATATTATTACCTTTTTTAAATTGTTGTGCGTAAAAAAAGCCATAAATTGCCCCTCCAATGTGAGCAAAATGACCACCGGCATTATCTCCTTTTAATAAAAAGATGTCGTAAATAATTAAAAATGCAGCAAGATATACTAATTTTATTTTAATTATTCCGAAAAAATAGACTACTTCGTTTGGTTTTAGAGTAGCTATTGCAATAACTATAGCCGTAACCGAGGCGGAAGCTCCAAGTAAAATTGAATAAATTTTTTCATCGGAAAAAATCGGAAAAAGATTAAAAGAAATAATGTAAACAATTGCTCCGGCAATACCTCCAACAAAATAAAGAGCTAAAAAATCAGTTTCTTTAAGATGTTGAATAAGTATAGAACCCATAAAATAGAGCCAAAGCATGTTTCCCAAAATGTGAAAAAAATCAACTTGTACAAACATGTATGTTAAAGGCGTCCAGAACTTAAATAATAAATTGTGCATTGTTGCCGGAACACTAATAAATTCCAAAACATTATTGAGTTTAATATTTACGGCAATCTCTCTTAATTCAGGGGTTGGTTGAACAACAGTTAAATGAAAAATGACTTTTATTATATTAAGCAGAATGAATATAAGACCATTAATTGCAATTAGCTTAATAATAATATTTTGTTTTTTAAAAAAATCTATATTCATTTTTTATTGTTTAAATAATTGTTAATTAAGTTAATTGAATTTGAACACGACTTGTATTTATTTGATAATAAGATAGTTGCAATACAGGGATTTATTATTTATAGAATAAAAACTTCTTGTAAAAAAAAGAATTCAAATAACTTTACAAACTTATTTAACTTAATAAATTTTATCTTTTTTGCTGGTTAATATTGTTCTTATACCAAATTTTGAGCAGTATAAATCCAAAAATCATGCCTCCTAAGTGAGCAAAGTGAGCAATATTGTCGCCGGGAATGTTAGTTAATCCGTTAACCAATTCTAATACACCGTATCCAATTACAAAATATTTTGCTTTTATAGGAATTGGAATAAAAAACAACATTAAAGGTATATTTGGGAACATCATTCCAAAAGCTAAAAGCAATCCAAAAACAGCCCCCGAAGCCCCAACAGTAGGAATATTTATGCTTCGTTCTAAAGCAAAATCAACATAATTTCTAATTGAATTTATGTTTATCGTATTCCAATTGTCAATAATAACTTGAGGAGAAACATCAGTACCGTTGTTGAGCGAAAAGTTAATTCCCCGAAAATAATCCGAATAGTTAGAAGCAAGATATTTAAAGTTTTCAATTTCGGGTGAAATTAAAAAAGTTTGAACGGCGTTGTAAAAATCGTGTAACATGTACCAATTAACAGCCGTGTGCAAAGCAGCGGCCCCTAAACCGGTAAACATGTAGTAAATAATAAACCGTTTTGCCCCCCAAACTCGTTCTAAAATGCTACCAAAAAGAAATAGAGCGTACATGTTAAACAAAATATGGAAACCACCGCCATAACCAAGTCGTCCGTGCATAAACATGTGAGTTATAAACTGATATGGCTGAAAATATTCTGATTTAAAATAAAATAAGCCTAAATATTGATGTAAATCAATGCTGTTTTGGAGTAAATACGAAAGAGCGAAAAAAATGCCGTTAATAATAATAAGATATTTTACTGCTGGAGTTAATCTATTCATTTTTAGTCGTTTGTAGATTGATTATTATTGTCTTCAGAAAAATTAGTTTGTTTGTTTAAAGGAATAATTTTGTCAAAAGTTTCTCTGCGTTTTTTAATATCTAAAGCAGTATAAATAGCGTCGATAAATGATTTAGGGTTTGCTTTGTTTTTGCCGGCAATTTCAAAAGCAGTACCATGAGCCGGCGAAGTTCTGATAATAGGCAAACCGGCAGTAAAATTAACGCCTCCACCTTTAGCTAGTATTTTAAAAGGAGTAAGTCCTTGGTCGTGATACATTGCAAGGGTAGCATCAAAATTGGAGTATGTTTCGGCACCAAAAAAGCCGTCAGCCGAAAAAGGACCAATTGCAATTATGTTTTCATTTTTTGCTTTTTCAATGGCTTTAGCAATTATTTCATCGTCTTCTTTGCCAATTAGTCCCATGTCGCCGGCGTGAGGATTTAAACCTAAGACTGCAATTTTTGGGCGGCTTATTGCAAAATCTCTTCGTAGTGTTTTGTCCATTAATCTAAGCTTTGATAATATTTTTTCTTCGGTAATTGCCTGTGAAACTTCAGCAATAGGTATGTGTTCGGTAACAACAACAACTTTAAGATCGTCGGCAATCATCATCATTAAAACATCGTCAACTTGAAATTCATTTTTCAAAAAGTCTGTGTGTCCTTTAAAGTCAAAATCGGTACTTTGGATATTTTGTTTGTTTATAGGGGCAGTAATTAGCAAATCTAATTTATGTTGTTTTAAGTCGATAAGAGCGTGTCTGATAGCATTTAAAGAAGAAATTCCGGCCATTTCAGTTGATTTTCCTATTTCAACTCTTATTTTGTTTGTAGTGCAATTAATGATGTTAATTGCTTCGGGGTCTATTTCAGTAATTGATGCAACATGGTTTAAGTTTAGGGTAGATAAATTCATCACCTTTTTATAATAAGCTGCAACTTTTGGCGAACCGTAAATAACCGGAGTAAAGTTGGAAAAGATTCTGTTGTCTTTTAACGCCTTTAATATTATTTCGTAGGATATACCGTTAATATCACCGTGAGTGATACCTATAACAGTTTTTTTTTCAGAAGTTTGTTCTGTGTTCATTCTATAAAAATTTGTGCAAATTTAATAATTATCCGTCATTATTCCGAATTATTTAAAATTATTGCGTAGTTATGTGATTGATGATTTAATTTTTGTAAGTTTAATAATTGATGATAGTTTTTTTTTACTAAAAATCATTGTAGATTTGTATTTTTTATTTTCTGATATATTCTAAAGTATTGTCTTTTTTTATAATGATGATTGAAGAAGCTTTTGTTTTAGACAAATCTTTTTGTCGCCATTTTACAATATAGTCAACTTGATTTTTAATGTTGTCAGATATATCATTGAAATTTGAAGGGGGATTTTTGCCCGAAATGTTTGCCGATGTTGAAATTATAGCTTTGCCGAATTTTTTTATCAAATTTTTGCAAAAATCATCATCAGGTATTCGTATAGCTATACTTCCGTCTTCGGCTAAGATATTTTTGCTTAAATTTTTTGCATTTTGATAGATTATTGTTGTTGGTTTGGTGTGATTTAAGATTATTTCTTGAGCCAAAGGTGGAATAAAATCAACATAATTCTGTAATTTTTCAATGCTGTTAACTAAAACTATTAAACTTTTTGAAAAAACGCGCTGCTTAATTTCGTATATTTTTTTAACAGCTTCGTAATTGGTTGCATCGCAGCCTAATCCCCAAATTGTATCGGTTGGATACAGTATAATTTTGCCGTCTTTTAGTGCTTTAAGTGATAGTTCTAAATCAATATCATACATGATTTTTTGTGCAAAGATGACAAAAAGCTTCCGTTTTTTCTAAATTATTTGCATTTTTTAAATTAGTTTATAATTTGAATGTTACAAGTAATAATTTTTAATTTTTACAGAGTTATTATTGAAAGTTTTAAGAATATATTTTTGAATTGATTAGCAACAACGGAGATGTTTCTTCAAATTAAAAAAAAGATGAGATTTTAGAGATTGTAATTAAGTTTGAAACATGAATTTTCATAAGTAGTTTATCTAAAGTTAAAATGTTATTAGGTATTTAAAGGAATTGTAATTATAAAATTACTTCCTTTGTTTAATTCACTTTCAATTTTTATTGTTCCTTTGTGTTTGTCAACAAATTCTTTACATAATAAAAGTCCAAAACCTGTACCACGTTCACCGTTTGTACCTTCCTTTGATTTAGTTTCGCCTATTTTAAATAAAGAATTTTTAGTTTGTTCGTCCATACCTATTCCTGTGTCAGATATTTTAATAATAGTATTATTATTTATTTGTTTTCCTAAGATATTAATTTTCCCGTTTTCGGGAGTGTATTTTATAGCATTACTCACTAAATTACGGATTACTGTTTTTATCATTTCACTATCGGCTTTAAAATTGATTTCTTTTGAAACATCTAAATTTATTGTTATTTTTTTTTCTTTCGCAGTGTGATTAATAAGCATATATGCTTCAAAAGCTAAGAAGTACAGATTGTTTTTTTCAGGATTAAAAGGTATTTTATTTTGTTGTATTCTTGACCAAGCTAAAAGATTTTCGAGTAATTTGAAGGTGTTTTTACCGGATTCATTTATTGACTTTACAAAGCGTTTAATTTTTTCTTTATCGTATTTTTCAATGTTGTCAATTAATAAATCGGAAAAACCAAGAATAGAATTAAATGGATTCTTGAGGTCGTGGGCAATAATGTTAAAAAATTTATCTTTTGTTGCAATGGCTTCTTTAAGCTCAGTATTTCGGGTTTCAATAGTTTTTTTGTTTTTTTGATTTTCAATAAATAATCCTAAAATATAAGCGGCAGTACGTAGTAAATCAACGTCTTCGGTATTCCATTTCCTGAAATTTAAAGTGTCATCGAAACCAACAAATCCGAACCACTTTTGATACACAAAAATAGGTAAAATAAGTATAGATTTAATGTTTTCAGCCTCTAAAATTGCACGTATTGCTTCAGGAAAATCCGGTACTATTCCGCTAATACTTTTGTTTCCAGAAAGTTGCTTTTCCCATGTTTCAAAACCATCTTCGCCGTATATGATGTGTTTTAAATCGGGGTTATCTATTTCAGGATTAACATTTTCGGCACACACCTCAAACGTTTGTTTCATTGATAGCTTGTTGTTTTCATCTATAAAATTTTCAAAGATATATACACGTGAGCATTCAGCAGCTTCTAATAAGAATTGCAAACTTTTGTTGATAACATTGGGTTCGTTTAGAAACAGTGTGGTTGAAAACATGGCAAGGTTTTCTTCGTAACGCAAGCGTCTGGAAAGGTATTCCTGATGTTTTTTTCGTTCTTCAATATTTCGGGAAATTCCAATTACTTCAATTTCGTTGTTAGCATTAAATTGGTAACGAGTGCTTGTTTCAATCCATATTACAGAACCGTCTTTGCAGGGTTGTCTTAATTCGTGCCTGTGAATTTTTTTGGACTCTTCCACAGGATTAGCCAAAAACTGCGGAATTATTTCGGCAATGCTGTCGGTAACTAATTTTGTCGATTCGGGAGTGAGTGACTGGCTAACATCTTGTGCCATAGCCTCTTCTACAGAATATCCCCTAAGTGCAAAAACAGAAGGACTGATATAGGTGTATTTTTCTTTTGAGAGATTCAATATCCATATAACATCTGAGGCGTTTTCGGTAATAAGCCTGTATTTTTCTTCACTTTCTTTTATTTGTTTTTCTATTTTTGCTTTTTCTGTAATATTTTCTTTTATTGCTATATAATGTGTTTTTTTGTTTTCTTTATTAAATATTGGAGCAATTGTAGCTTTTTCGATGTATTCTTCTTCGTTTTTTGTTTTGTTAATAAATTCGCCTTCCCATATTTTTCCTGCAGTAATGGTTTTCCAAAGTTGGGTGTAAACTTCGGGGTTTGTTCTGCCGGATTTTAAAATTCGGGGATTTATTCCGATAGCCTCTTCTTTAGAATAACCTGTTTGTTTTGTGAAAGCGGGATTTATATATTCTATTTTGCCTCGCAAATCGGTTATTACAATACTAGCAGGATTTTGCTCTACGGCTACCGAGAGTTTTTTGTTTTCTTGTTCGGCTTTTTTTCTTTGGGTTATATCAATTGCCAATTCAAAACGCACGTCCTGCTGGTTTGTCCATTTTATTTTTCTGTCCATTATATAGTAATGCTTGTCTAAAATTGGATTATAGTGTTCCCAAAAATAAGGCTCGTCGGAATTTTTGATGAATTTATTGGTGCAAAATTCGCAAGTACCATTTTTACCTTGAATTGCTTGATAACAATTTTTTCCAGTAATATCTTCTCCAATGGTTTCTTTTAGTTGCTTATTGGAAAACAGTATTTTGTTTGTTTCAATATCCGACACATAAATAAGTTCAGGTATGCTGTCGAGTATTGATAATAATTGTTTTCGTTCATTTTTGAGTGTACTCAATATTTCGCTGTGTCGTAGAGCAGAGAAAATTCTTGATTCGAGTTCAATTTTATCGATTGGTTTACGAACATAGTCAAAAGCACCGGCTTTTAATGCTGTTTGCAAATTTTTAGATGTAATCATAATACCCGAAAAAATAATCACAGGTATATTTTTTGTTGTTTCCTCTTTCTTCAATTCTTCAATGAGTTCAATGCCCGACATTTCAGGCATATCCCAGTCGGTTACAATCACATCGGGGATTTTCTTTTTGGCAATTTCCAAAGCAAGTTTAGCATTGTTTGCCCTGTATATGTTAAATTCAAATATTGATGTTTGTAAAGTATCGATAACTATTTCTACATTATACATTTGGTCATCTACTATAAGAATTGATTTTAGTTCATGCATATTCAATTTATATCTGATTTTTTAACGAGTTTATTTTTTATTTATAATTCAAAATGGCAGTAACAAGTTCTGAATATTTTTTTTCATTAGACGACTTTACAGCTTTTTCTATTTCGTTTACCCAAAGTTGAACATTTTTATTTTTTTTGGGTTTTATTTGGTTTATTAAATTCATTATGTCGGTATATTCATACATTTCATATTCATTAAATTTTTTGGCAAAAGGTAGTAGGATTTTATATTCTTCTGCGGTTATATCGTAGGTTTTAATGTTAGAAATTTCTTTTGAACTAATATTATAATTGGCTGTTTTTTCTTTTTTACTTATTTTTAAAGCAATCCAAAATGATGCTCCTTTCCCTTCATCTGAGTTTATACCTATTTGACCGGAATGGGCTTCAATAGCTAATTTGCAGAAATTTAAGCCAATGCCTGTTGATTTTAATCTGCCGATATTTCGAGCTTTAAATTGCGAAAATTTTTCAAAAACAATATTTAATTTATCTTTTGGTATTCCAGTTCCTTTATCTGTAATTGTAATTTTAACAAAATCGTCAATAATTTCATTATTTATAACTATTTCTTCGTTATTAGGTGAATATTTAATGGCATTGGTAAGCAAATTAATAAAAACACGTTTTAAAAGTTCTTCGTCTGCTTTTACAAAAACACCGGAATAAATATTTAGCTTTAAAGTTAGTGATTTTTGTTCCAATAAATATGTAATACTTCTGACAGCAGAATTTAAGGCATGTTGCAACTGAATGTGTTTTAGATTAAGATTGATTTGAATATTTTCCATTTTTTGTACATCTAAAATATTCATGACTAATAAATTCATTTCTTGTGCTGTTTCCATAACAGTATTAATATTTTTACTGTTTAGTATAATATTTAAAGGATTTTTTAAATCATGAACTATCATAGATGTTAAGCCTTCTTTAAATTCGCTTAATTCAAGAATTTTTTCGTTTTGCTCTTTCAAATCTTTAACATTGTCAGCAATAATTTTTTGGAGTTTCAAATTATCAGCTTTCAGTTTAATTTCTCTTAATCTAAAAATTAAGAATAAAATCAGCAAAACACTAATATAAATCCCCATATAAAGTAAAAATTTGAAAGGATAATAAGTATTCTTGTTATATTCAAATACATACCAAATATTTATTTTTAGGTTTCTTATTTTTATTTGGGCGTTATTTTCATCACCGTAAATTATTGACTCGTCTATAAAATCGGGGTCATTCATAGGTAGCGTTGTTTTGTGCTTAAAATCACTAGTGAAAATATCCACGCCTTTGTCGTGAACTATTATATTTTCATAACTACCTTCAAGATTTATATCAACCTCCCTGAAAGATACTTTTTTATTATATTTCAGATCTGTTAGTTTATAATCATTTATTAATTCTAAATCTTCGTTGTAAACATACATGTAGCCGTCATTGGAAAGCAGCTTTACTTTACTGGGTTCGCTGTTTTGGTATAAAGTCATTAGCACAACTTGGTTAGGTTTTCTTTTAAATTTTAATGTCTTTTCAGAAAGCAAATTACCCTCCAAATCATATTTTACAAGAGCATAAAGCTCTTTTTGGTTGTTGGTAATCAATGCACAAATAAACACATCATTTTCTGTTTGAAGAATGTATGGAAAAACGTTATTCCCGCTCCCTTTATATTCAACCGGCGGAAAAATAAAATCCAAGTCAGTATTTAAAACCATCAGCCAGCCTGATGTATCGGGATAGGGAATATAAGAAAATTCATCTCTGTAATTTGATGTTGTGTGTGATGATAAAGGTATAAAAGTCTGATTTTTAGTTTCAACAATATTATTTGCTAGAATATGAGCACCTACGTATTCTGATTTAAGTAAAGTATCATTTTTTATATCGTAAGCAAAAACTCCTCGTGGGAAGTAAGAGAAATTGGCATCAAGAAAAAAATAAAATTCGGGAAAACCGTCTTTGTTATTGTCATAAAAAGGTAAAAGTTTCTTTGAATACATATCATATTCGCCGGTTCTGTTTTTGCGAACTTTGGTTATAAAAATATCTTTTTTATAGAAATCCATTTTCTTTGCATCAAAAATATTTAAAAACAAAGAATCTTTTTTTATGGTGAAAAAATAAATTTCTTTGTAACCATCTTCATCATAATCATTTATCCATAATGTTTTTACAAAATCTTCACAGTTTTCTAATAAATATTGCCCAATGAACAAGTTATTTTCATCTAAAATTTCTAAGTAATAATAATTTTGATGAACTCTTAACCCGATTGTTTCAATTTTTCCGTCATTATTTAGGTCATTATTACTGATATGACTATCGTTTTGTTCTATGTATAATAATTGAGCATTGTATTTATTAAAATAATCCGGCAATATTAATACAATTATAATTGTAAAAATTATTGACCATAAAAATATATTTGATATAATTTTTAGGAATATTTCTTTGTTTTTTTTCACTATTTTTTTGTCTTTTTGTTTTAAAATATATTATAAAAAAATGAATTTATATTGGCAAAAAAGGTTTTTTGCTCATTTTACATTTAAAACCATTTCTGTTATTAGCCTTAGTTTGTTCTTTTGCTTCATTGTTTAATTGGTTAGAAAGTTAAGAGGAAGTGTAACAATAAAACAGCTCCCTTTTTCTAATTCACTTTCAATTTTTATTGTTCCTTTGTGTTTGTTAACAAATTCTTTACTCAGAAATGTCAAGTTTCACAAGGTTGTTTATGGCAACTTGTTTTAAAAGTTAGGTTTCAAAGTTAAAATTTTGCTTTTAAATTCCAATGGATTTTGTTTGAAAAATCCAGGTTTGATTTTATACCATTTTTTTGGCTCTGGTTTAATATAGCGTTGGAATTTCGATAGTTTCAAGATAATGTTTTTCTATATCTTTAAACTGCTTCCAACTATTCGTATCAAGGATACTATTTCGGATTATTTCTTCATAAAAGTTCACGTTTTTAAAAGTTTCTACAAATCTAAACC
>JAFGXO010000090.1 GCA_016936595.1 Bacteroidales bacterium
TAATAAGTTTTTCGGGAGGTTTTACAGATCACAATCCGCCCGAGGTTGATTCAATTATTATTGATTTTTCTGAAATAGGAAAAGGTGTTCCGTTTTTTTCATTCTTTTCAAGCGATGAATTTGCAAGCAAAGAAATATTTTCGATGATAGAAGATGGATATGGACAAATTTTAATGGCTAACAGACGAGGTATAATTGTTTATGATGCAAATAGTTACAGCTTTGTTGCTACTCCAGGAATGCCGGTTGAATTAGCTGAAGACCCTTTTACTAAAATATTATACGTAGCTTGCAACAACAGTTTTGGCACACTTAATAAAACCGACAGTGCATATACTTATTTTGAAATCTCTAAAATAAACAACAACTTTACAGGTAATATTGATATATTTTTTGACTCAAATGAAATATTTTTTGACTACAGAAGTTTTATTGCTTTAATGAATAAAAGAGATAAATCTATAACCAACATTTTCCCTCCCGAAAATACTTCTTTTGGAGGAATTACAAAAATTAACCAAAAAAATTGTGTTCTTATTCTTGGCAAAGGCTTCTTTCCTATTTCACAAAACTTAACTAACAATAAAAATTACGCATTTGATGGTGAAGAAATTATTGTGTCTCTCAATAATGATTATTTTAATCTATTTATTACTGCCGACAATAAACTTTATTATATCGAAAATGATAAAATAATTGAAAAAAGCGACACAACTATTGAATATTTAAACGATAAAATAATAATTGGAGGAATTATAATAAACGATTATCAAATAGCACTTTACACACTTAATGGAGGAATTGCTTTTTTTGATGTTAAAAAAGAAAAAATTCTAACAGTTCTAAATAATTTCACAGGATTGCCCGAAAACGAAGTTTTTACAATGACTATAGATAAAAACGGAGGGCTTTGGGTTGCTAATAACTTTGGACTATTTAGATATGATTTAACCTTACCAATACTAAATTTCGGCATATACCCGGGCTTGGAAGGCAAAATATTAAGCACACAAATTTTAGACACAACCCTGTATGTGCTTACAACACAGGGAGTTTATCATCTAACAAAACCAACATCCGACCAAGAATTTGAAGATTATGTAAAAAAACAACAAACTCAGGTTGCCTCACAAAAATCAAACTACAATAATACCAATAATAACATAAATCAAAACTCTGACAATGATATTACAGAAATAACACAAATTGACGACCAAACAACGCCCGATAATTCATCACTAGATAACAATCAAAAAAACAATATCTTTAAACGTTGGTCAAAAAAAATATTCAAGAAAAAAAACAATGACAATAACCAAACAGATGCCGACACAAATAATGCAAATAACAACACACAAACCGACACTCTTTATGTTCCACAGGATACAACAAACTCTGTTCAAATTGATACAAATCAAACAACTACAGTTATTCACAAACCTTCAAATTATGTAAGACCTGTTATAATACCCAAAACAACTAAAAAACAATTTTCGGAACTATACTTTATATTTAAAAAAGTAGAAGGAATTGAATCTAAGTGCAAACAAGCCGTTGAATATGACAATAAACTATTTGTTAGCAGTAATTCCGGTTTATTTGTTATTTCAAACAATAATAGTACAAATATTATAGAAAACGAATACATAACAACAATTCAACAATCCACAAAAACAGAAAATATTTTATTCGTAGCATCAATTTACTCATTGTACTCGATAGATATGTCAGAAAATAATATTAAAGCGATAAAAATATTGGATTTAAACAATATTGATGACTATGTTTTTTCGATAACAGAAACCGACACAGCAATTTGGCTTGGAGGGGAAGGTTTTGCTTACAGAATTGGAAACAATTCCAAACAAGCAGAAATGTTTCCTATCAGTCCGGATTTTTTACCGGTTGTTAAACTATTAAATTTGAATAATAATTTATATTGTTACACCCCACAAGGTATTTTTAAACAAAATAAAGGAATTGATAGCATCACTTTATTTCAAACAATAAAAGCCGACGACGCAAAATCAGTATATTTTATAAAGTCACAAAAAGATATTATTTGGTTCAAACAATCCGAACACTGGAAAATTCAATCAAACACATATAAAATCGATAGCAGTCAGGTAAATTATTTAAACATAATTCAAGGAATAATTGATATAAAAATTGACAACGAAAATAATTTATGGGTTGTTTCAGAAAATAATTCATTGTATAAAATTTCTAAGAATAACACCCCCAATACATCACTATCATTTGACATAAAATTAAAAAGTTACATGATAAATAATGTATGTCAGAACGAAAACACAGAAGTTACGCTAAACTACGCCGATAATCTAATTGCAGAATTTAATTTAATGAGTCCATTTTATCTGCAAAATAGTCAAACAGTATATCAATATGCAGTAGGCAATCGAATTGATGATATTAAAAAATGGTCTGATTATACTACAAATAACAAATTTGAAATTCCATTAAAAACAGGCACCCAGTATATTAATTTTAGAGCAAAAAACGTATTAAATCAATTTTCTTCGATTAAAACATTTAAAATAACTGTAAAACCTCCTTTTTGGGACACAGCTTGGTTTAATTTTTTAGTGATTTTAACTATTTCCTTGATATTTAGTTTGATAGCAATATTAAGACAAAAAGCCTTAAAAAACAGAAATATTGAACTTGAGAAACAAGTTAAAATTAGAACAGCTAAAATAGAAAAACAAAACGAAGAACTGCAAGTACAAAGCGAAGAAATAAAACGACAAAGCAACATTGTAAAAGATCAAAGAGACGAAATTCAAAAAACGAATGAATATATAACACAAAGTATTAATTATGCCAGGAGGATTCAAAAAGCAATTTTACCGGCAGGACAAATATTACTAAAAAGATTTTCAGATTATTTAATTATTTCAAAACCAAGAGATATTGTAAGCGGAGACTTTTATTGGACAAAAGAATATAACAATAAAATGTATGTTGCTGTTTCCGATTGCACAGGACACGGAGTGCCGGGAGCTTTTTTGAGCATGTTAGGCACAGCTTACCTTAATGAAATAACAACATATAAAGAAAATTTAACCTCAAGTTTAATACTTAACTCCCTAAGACAAAGCATTATATATGCACTTCAAGAAAAAGAAGAAAACAACGTCAGAGACGGCATGGATATTTCATTTGCAATATTTGATTTTGAAAATAATACAATAGATTTTTCGGGAGCATATCAAAGTTTATACTTACTCCGAAAAGGCGAAATAATAATTTACAAAGGAGATAGAATGCCAATTGGATACAGCAGAAAAAATGATATACCTTTTAACAGCACAAAAATAAATTTTAAAAAAGACGATATAATATACTTATTTACAGATGGTTATGCAGATCAGTTTGGAAAAAAAGACAAAAGTAAATTTATGCTGTCAAATTTTAGAAAACTGTTAAAAACAATAGGCGATGTTCCATTAAGTATTCAAAAAGAACTTTTAAATGAAGCTTTTTTAGAATGGAAAGGAAGTTCGCGACAAATTGACGACATAACAATAGTGGCAGTAAAAATATAATTAAAATAAAAAAAATTATGCTGTTAAAATAAAAAAAATTATTTTTGTTCTATATAATAAACAATTCAGTTTTAATAAGATAATTTAATATAAACAAGCAAACAAAAACCATCAATAAAAATTACTTTTTTAAAAAAAATTATTCAAATAAATAGTTGCTTTTTATTTTTAATAATTTATGTTTATCTTTATAAACTAAAATTAAATACCAAATATAGTTTTAAACAATAATATTGCAACTTTTTATTAACTAAAGATCTTATAAATATAATTAAAAACTGGTAAGATATTTGCACAATATTATTTTGATACACCAAAAAGAAATAAACCAAGCGTAATGACAAAAAAATTATACATAATTCTTTTTCCCATAATTTTACTTACAACGTTTTCGTCGTGTAAAAATCAAGGGAATCCATTTCTTTCGTGGCGAAAACCAAGCAGCTACATTATGGTTAACATTAACGATGCTCTATGCCATTTAAGCGCCTACAAAGATTCAGTTTACGTTATTGGAATAAGTTATGCCGAAGTGCACGGCGAACATCTTAATTTTTCAGACAGTATAGTTAAAGTCATCAAAATAGGACATTGTATATCCATTGAAAATCCAATGCCAACTCTTTTACTTGGCTATGACACTTTAGACGGAGGAGCTATACGAAACAACTTTTCAGAACTTGAAGAATATAACAACATATCGTTCAATGATTCTGTTAAATTATCCAAATTTATAAGTGAATTTTACAATCTTGAAGTAGATACCACTTATTATGTTAGGTCATACGCAATAATAAATTACATCTCAGGCAGAACAGATACAGCTTACAATCAAGTTACCAGCAGTTTTAGAACCAGAATACCCGAAGACATGTGGCTACACAAACCCGATTTTAACGGAGATAGCAGAACAGAAGCCGTGAGTTTTGTGCTGAATAACAAAGCATATATGGCTACAGGATTTGACGGACTAAATTTACTAAAAGACTTTTGGTCTTATGATCCCAATGGAGGACCTAATCAAGAAGGAGTTTGGGAACAAAAATCAGTATTTAGAGGAGATGCACGAATGAGTGCAGTTGCTTTAGTTATTGGCGACACTGCTTACGTTGGAACCGGAATTACCGATATTGTTAATAATAGCATCTCCGGTGATATGTGGAAATGGACAGAAGAAGGAGGAATGTATAATATTTGGCAACGGATTGATTCTTTGGGAATTAATGACGAAAGATACAATGCCGTAGGTTTTGCATTAACACTCGAAAACGGAAAAGACCGTGGTTACATTGCACTTGGCGAAAACTACACAAAATTTGAAGACCTAAAATATTATAAACCCGAAGCAGATACTGCCGGAGCTTACCCCGGAGCCGCTTGGGCTAACATAGAAGACTTTTTAGGAGGATACCGAAGCGAGGCAATGGTTGCAGTAGTAAACAATAGAGCTATTGTTGGTGCTGGAATAGACAATCAAGGAGTTTATCACTCCGATTTTTATATATTTGATCCAACATCAGGAATCTCAGGAAAATGGAGGGGTATCCAACAAACTTGTCCGGCTCCGCCGCGAGCAAATGGTGTGGCATTTTCTTTAAGTTATACAACTGCAGGAACTCAAAAACATTATTTTTATTTTGGAACAGGACGCGGAACAGGAGGAACTCTATACAACGACTGGTGGAGATATGATTATTCACAAGGAATATGGTTTCAATGTTCAGATATAGCAGAAAACAGAGATACAGCAGAAGCACGTCAAGGTGCAATAGGCTTTGCATTAACAAAAAATACTGCTGCTTATGGAAGATTACAACGCGGTTATGTTGGGTTTGGAAGATCAGTAAGCGGATACAAAAAAGATTTTTGGGAATATCTACCTTAGATTCAAATTACTTATTAAAAATTTATATGAGTTTATGCAAGTTCAACAAAAAACAATTATAAATACTCGAACCCTCAAAAAGATAATTAAAACATTCAATAATGAAAAAAATAACTATAATAATACTTTTTACCACATTAGCTTTGACTACATTTTCTCAATCTTCTTTAACCAAAGGAGCAAAAAGTGAGTATAAATATTTTGGAATTAAGGTAGGAATAATCAATAATTTTTCATTACCTTTAAATGAAAACAACAATGTTTTAATAAAAAGCCCAAAAGGTGATTTGTTAAAAAACTACAACATTATACCCTTTACTTATACTCCCGGTGCAAGTTTTGGAATTGTGTATAACTTTGATTTTCAGAATGATAAATCAGGAATTGTTTTAGGTGCAGAATTTTCAAATTTTGGATTTTCAAATTCCTACCGCTCCATAGAATTAAATTATGTTGTTAAAGAACAAATTAGAGTTTACTCTGTTGGCATACCTATTTACCTTAAAATAGGTAACAATGTTTATAAAAATCAATTCTATGGAACTTTCGGAATGCAGTATAATATATATTTTATGCCGCAATCATTCCAAAAATCAAACTGGAACGAACAATTATACATTGGAAGCATAGACAAGCAAGCCTCAAGAAGTTCTTCAGTATCAGTAATAGCCGGAGTAAACTACAACGTTTATTTTATTAAAATGCAATTACTTAGCTCAAACTTTGTTTCCAAAGATTTTTCTACTGTAATTGAAGAAGGAACGATAAAACCATATCAACATTTAAATATCACAAATAATTTATATATTACTGCCGGAGTTAATATTCCTTTTACTCGCTGGTTAACAGCACGTAATTGGACTGCAGAAAAAATTAGACGCTTCTTTAAAAGAGCTAACTAAAAAAAATAAAACTAAAATAAAAATACGACAGATAACACCAATATCTGCCGTATTTTTTTTAAATTCGCACCATTATTTTTTAAATCCGTTAAAAAATTACAAATAATTAAATGCGAATACTTTTAACAATTTCCATATTACTTACAGTACATTTTTTATCATTTAGTCAAAATATTGACAGCTTAAAACACGAACTGACAGTTAAAAATGACAGAAAAAGCACCATTTGTTTTCAAATTGCACACCTTTACAATGATCAGTTTGAAAATGATAGTGCAATAAAATATTTTTTAATTGCTTTAGAAAACACTAATAATACCAGAGAAAAAGCAAAAATACAACAAGATTTAGGTATAAGTTATTTTCATAAAAACGATTTTCAAAAATCATTAGAAAATTTTAAACTAAGTTTAGATAATTCAATATTAATTCAAGACGATAGTTCTATAGCCAAAAATTATTCAAATCTGGGAGTAATTTACGACTATCTCGGAGCTTACGATATGGCTATTGAAAATTATCTAAAATCACTAATAATATTTGAAAAACTGAATGACACCCAATCTAAAAGCAAGATTTACAATAACATAGGAATAATTTACCAAAATCGAGGCATAATAGATTCAGCTTTAAGTTATTACGATAAAGCTTTAAAAATAAGACAAAAATACAATTCTCCACTAATCGAAATTGCATCAACCTATGTTAATTTTGGATCAGCTTACGAATCAATAGAAAAATACGAACTTGCCCTGCAAAATTATTTTAAAGCATTACATATTTTTAAAAACCAAAACAACCAAAGATATTTTTCACTATGTTTAAGTAATATTGCCGGAATATACTATTATCAAAATAAAATTGACAGCTCCAATTTATATTTAAACCAAGCAATAATAATAAACAAAAACTTAGAAAACAATCTGGGTTTAATAAGTTCTTATTTCTTAAAAGGGAAATTATTTTATAAAAAATATGAGCTTGACTCGGCTCAATTCTATTTAGAACAAAGTTTAAAATTAGCGAGCTCGCTTAATTACTCACAAAAAAGAATAGAAGTATTATACGATTTAGCTGTTTTACACCAAACAAAACAAGACTACCAAACAGCCTATTTTTATCAAAACGAATTACTTTCAGCAAAAGATAGTTTTAACAACAAACAAATGACCGATAAAATAGAAACACTAAAAATAATATACGAAACAGATAAAAAAGAACAAGAAATAACAAATTTAAAACAAAATATTGCAAAAAAACGACTACTATTAATATCTACATTTTTAATACTAAGCCTTTTATTAATAATATTTATCCTTTTCTACAAACAAAAATTAACAAGAGCAAAAATTAGAGTAAACGAGTTCAATCAAAAATTACTCAGACTACAAATGACCCCTCACTTTATTTTCAACGCATTAACATCTATTCAATACTACATGCTCGAAAATGATTCCAAAAATGCAGCAAAATATTTATCCTCATTTTCAAAACTAACACGCTCAATTTTAAACAATTCTCGCAATGAATTAATAACCTTAGAAGAAGAAATTGAAACCATTGAAAATTATCTTAAAATACAACAATTACGATACGAAAACAAGTTTGATTATAAAATAAATATTGAAAATGATATTGAAATTGAAGATTTACTAATTCCCCCCATGTTAACGCAACCTTTTATTGAAAATTCAATAATCCATGGATTTAAAAACATTAATTACAAAGGAATTATAACAATAAATTTTAGTGTAAAAAATGAAAAAATTTTAATTTCCATAAAAGATAACGGAAGCGGATACGAAATAAAAAGTTCATCGGAACACAAATCACAAGCAACTTCAATCACAAAAGAGCGTCTTAAGATAGTAAACAAGAATAAAAAAAAATCAATTACATTTAAAATAATTAACTTATCAGATAAAGGCGAACAAGGAACAAAAATTATTTTTTGCGTTCCAATATTAACAAAAGACGAATAATATGTATAGAACAATCCTAATAGACGACGAAAAAAAAGCACAAGACTCGTTAAAAAAAGTATTAACAGAATTTTGTCCTCAAATAGAAATTATCGATACGGCACAAAATGTTGCACAAGGTATAGAAACGATAAACAAGCTTCAACCTCATATAGTTTTTTTAGATATTGAAATGGCAGATGGAACAGGGTTTGACGTTTTAAAGGGAATTAATTTTACCGATTTTTCATTAATTTTTTGCACTGCCCATAACGATTTTGCAATTAAAGCCTTTAGATATAACGCAATAGACTATATTCTAAAACCCTTGTATTTTGAAGACGTAATTTCGGCAACACACAAGGCAATTTCTAACCTAAAACTTAAAGAAAAAGATATTGCTCTTAAACATCTGCTCTCATTTTACCAAAATGAAGACAAAAAAAACGATAAACTAATATTAAAAACAGCATCGGATATTTATGTTGTTGAAATACAAGATATTTACCATTGCGAATCAGAAGGAAGCTACACAACATTTTACACACAAAGTAAAAGAAAAATAACAGTTTCAAAAAACTTAAAAGAATACGAGACTATTCTAAAACCACACAACTTCATCAGAACCCATCAATCGCATTTAGTTAACCTCAATTACATCGACAGGCTTCATAAAGCCTCAGGAGGTTATTTAGTAATGAAAAACGGCAGCGAAGTGCCAATTTCAACTCGCAAAAGGGAAGCATTGATAAAAGCAATGGAAGACATGCACTTATAAACCGTCTAAATTAAGCTGATACAAATAAAAAAAGCCTCAACATTGAGGCTTTCTTATTTATATAAAAAATTAAGTTTTAAAAGAACTTGTAACGTCTATCATCAATATGAGCAGCAGCTTTAAGTGCTGTAAATAATTGATAATTTGCACGAGATTGCAAGGCCGTTTTTAAACGTTGTTTTTGCATAACAATATCATCGGCAGTTAATTCATTAGGACCGGTAACCGAAGTGGCTTTAATAACATACACGCCATTAACACCTTTGATAGGACCAATAGTTTGATCGGCATCCATTTTTAAAACAGCTGCCAAAACAGCAGGTTCGTAACCATAAGATGATAATTGGAAGGCACTAAAAGACACATTTGGCACCGACATTTTTTGTACGCCTAAATTAGCAGAAAGAGCATTCAAATCAGAAGTATTAACATTTGCAAAATAATCGTTGTATATTTTTTCAACTTTTTTCTGCATCAAAACAGAACCCTCAACTTGAGGTCTTACTTTTTCAAGATTTAAATAACCTATTTCATTTTTGTTAGTTAAAACAGCAATAACATATTGATCGGGCATTGAAAATACTTGCGAAAGTTCATCAACATCGGATTCAAAAGCCCATTGAACAACGTCTCTAACACTTTGAATACCAGGAATTGAATTTGTTCCTTGAGTAATATCAGTAGCTTCTTTTCTCACATAATTACTGTCAACAATTGCTTTTTCAAAATCTTCGGCAGAAAAAATCTGACCTTTTAATGCAGTAACGTACTGGTACATTTTATTAAATGTTTCGGAACTTGCATTGATAGTGTAATTACTTACGGCTACATTAACAACTTTATTTACATCTTTTCTGTCAGTTACTTCAATAATATGAACACCGTATTGAGTAACAACTGTACCTAATTTACCAACAGGATTAGTAAAACAAAAATCACTAAATTCAGCAACCATTTCTTGATCGGTAAAATTTTCGTACAAACCACCGGTAGATAGAGAACCTTGGTCGTCGCTATATAAAGTAACAAGTTGAGCAAAATCGCCTCCATTTTTTATTACAGTAACTAAACTATCTGAAACTTGTTGAGCTCTTTGAATAGAACCAATACGAGGATTTTGAGGAGAAATAAGAATATGACGAGCCGAAACTGTATCCGGACGGTTATAAAAACTAACTATTCTGGCCAATTGATAAGAGCCATAAAATAAATAAGGTCCTAAAACTGTATCAACAGGCATACCAAAAACAGAAGAATCTAAACCAATTGTAGCAAGTGTAGTTTCTGAATAATGCTGAAAATCAATAGTAGAAGTATCATAAACTGCAAAATATTGCACGTCATCAATAGCTTTTTCATAAGTATCAATAGTGTCTTGTTGAGAGGGAATAACATCAAAAGATATGTATGCAATATCTCTACTTTCTTCAGTATTTTGATAAATTGTTTTATGATCGTTGTAATATGTAACAACTTCTTGTTCGGTAAAACTTACATCAGCATCGTTAATATCAGCAACGCTTTTAGCAACAATATCAATATTAACCAAACGAGTTCTGTTAGTATTGTCGTCTTTAACTTCAAGTTTATTAACAAACAATCCTTTAGAAACTAAAGTTAAATATTTGTTATATGCTTTATCGTTTTTAATGTAATTTTCAGTGTACAACCAAATTGCATTCAGTTGTGGGTCTTGGTTTAAATTTTGAAGAATAGTTTTCATAAAAGTAACATCAAACTGCCCGGTTTGTGGATTAGCAAAAGTTTGTTGTACTAAAGGATGAATATTATTTCCGTAAACCATGTCTTCAAGTTCAGCACTTGAAATAACAATTCCAAGATCATCAAAAGTTTCACTTAAAAGTTTTTCTCTAATCATCATATCCCAAACACTGGTTCTAATTTGTTGAGTAGTTTGATCATCTAATGTTTGTAAACCTCTGGTAAGCTTAACGTAATCTTCGGTTTTATAAATTTCCATATTAAATTCGTTGTAATCAATGCTTTTTCCATTAACAGAAGCAATATGCGTGCTATTAGAATTAAACATTGAAGAACCGGAATTTATTAAATCGCCGATAATAAATGCAGCAAGTGCAAGTCCGATTACAATAGCCAGTAATTTTCCTCGGTTTCTGATGCTTTGTAATAATGCCATTTTATTTTTTGTTTATTAGTAATTATCCACTAAAAAAATGTGGGAAAATTGATGAAAGATTATCTTTTATGTGACGGTTCGTCGGCAACAGAAAGTTTTTGTCTTCCTTTTTTCCTTCTGTTATTCAATACTTTACGGCCGTTTTTACTACTCATTCTTTCGCGAAAGCCATGTTTATTTTTTCTTTTTCTTAATGAAGGTTGAAAAGTTCTTTTCATTTTATTTTTTTTATAAAGTTTAAAATATTGTTCAAAAATGGTTTGCAAAAATAAATATTTTTATTTTTGTAGCAAAAACTTCTTTAAAAAAGTTTCAACTATGATTAATAAAGCCCAAATACATATAGACAAAACAGTACATAAAGACCTGATGCAAAAGCGAATACATAAGATATTAATTATTTGCAGTTCTTACGATGCTTTTATTTTAGAAGAAGATGGGCGCATAGATGAACAGATTTTTAACGAATATGTGTCATTAAATCTCCGATATCCACCTTTTTTTGTTCGAGTTCCGTCGGCAAAAAGAGCTTATGAAGAAATATCAAAAGGCGATGTTAATTTAATTATTGCAATGCCCAGCATAACCGACTCCGATTTATTTGATTTTTCGAAAAAAATTAAGAATGAGTTTTTTTGGATACCTTTTGTAATACTAACACCTTTTTCAAGAGATATTTCACTTCGTTTAGCTTCTGAAAATTTAATTCACATAGATTATATTTTTTCGTGGTTAGGAAATACAGATATAATGTTGGCAATTATAAAACTTGTTGAAGATAAATTAAATGCCGAAGCTGACATAGAAAAAGGCGTTCAAGCTATATTATTGGTTGAAGATTCTATTCGTTATTATTCAAGTTTTTTACCTACAATGTATCGAATGATTTTTAAACATCACATTGATATGGAATACGAAACTTTAAACGAACACCAAAAAATGCTCAGGAAAAGAGGTAGGCCCAAGGTATTACTTGCCAGAACTTACGAAGAAGCTCAATATTTATTCGAAAAATACAAATCTAACATATTAGGAGTTATTTCTGATGTTGGATATCCTAAAGACGGCGTTAGAGATAAACACGCCGGGCTTAAATTAACCCAATTCATAAAATCTCACAAAGCACATATTCCAATTGTTTTGCAATCATCTGAAAAAGAGAATCGAATTTGGGCAGATAAATTTGAAATAGGTTTTTTACATAAAAATTCGCCAAATTTATTACATCGTTTACGAAATTTTATGAAAAATTATTTGGCTTTTGGCGATTTTATTTTCATTAATCCTACTACTAAAACGGAGTTAATGAGAGCACCCGATTTAAAAACATTGCAACACATTATATATAAAGTACCCGATTTTTCGCTAAAATATCATTTATCCAGAAATCATTTATCGAGATGGTTAAAAACCAGGGCTTTATTTTCTTTAGGGGCTTATTTAGCCGATTTTTCTATAGATCAATTTGAAAATTTAGGCGAAATTCAAGAATTTATTGCCAGTTCAATAAAAAGTTTCAGAAAACAAGAAAGCAGCGGTGTTATTGCAAAATTTAATTGTAATACTTACGACGAATATGTGAGTTTTGCACGTATTGGCGAAGGTATGATAGGCGGGAAAGCCAGGGGTTTAGCTTTTTTAGATTTAATTATTTCAAAACACAAAATATTAAATTCTTTTGAAAATGTTAAAATTTCAATTCCTCAAACTGTTATACTTGCCACATCAATTTTTGATGAATTTATGGAACAAAATAATTTATTTGAGTATGCCATATCAGAACACACCGACAAAGAAATTGTAGACGCCTTTATTAATGCACAATTTCCGGCACATCACAAAAAAGCACTTATTAGTTTTATAAAAATAGTAAACAGACCCATAGCCATTCGTTCATCAAGTTTACTTGAAGATTCTCATTATCAACCATTTGCCGGAGTATATTCTACGTATATGGTTCCTTGCACAAAAAACATTGACGAAACATTATCTCTTTTAATTAAAGGAATTAAAAGCGTTTATGCTTCGGTTTATTACCATGGCAGCAAAACCTATATGCAGGCAACTCAAAACATGATAGATGAGGAAAAAATGGCTATAGTGTTACAAGAAATATGTGGCGAAACGCATAATAATAAATTTTATCCAATTATTTCTGGAGTTGCCAGATCGGTTAACTTTTATCCTGTTGCAAGCGAAAAAACTGAAGACGGAATTGCAAATATAGCATTTGGGTTAGGAAAACAAATTGTAGAAGGCGAAGCTAATTTAAGATTTTCGCCCGGAGCTCCCGATAAAACTATTCAACTGGCAAATCCTCAATTGGCATTAAAACAAACTCAAAAACATTTTTATGCCCTGGATATGTCAAAAACCGATTTTATACCATCTACCGATGATGCTGTTACTCTTAAAAGATTTAGAATTAAAGAAGCTGAAAAAGACAATACTCTTAATTTAATAGCTTCTACTTACGATTTTAACACCGATTCATTGAATGATGGAGAACACTACACCGGGAAAAAAGTTATAACTTTTAATAATATTTTAAAATATAAAAAAATTCCGCTTGCTAACATTCTTCAAACTATTTTAAAGATAGGTCAGAAAAAAATGGGTCATGCTATTGAAATTGAATTTGCTTTGAACTTTGATTTTAAAAAATCTGATCAGGTTTGTTTTAAATTGTTACAAATAAGACCAATTGTTGAAAATATTGAAAGTGTTAATATTGATGACGAAGATTTAAAAAACCCAAATAATTTAATTGTATCAAACAGGGCACTTGGAAATGGCAAAATTGATGATGTGAATGATTTAATTTATGTTAAACCCGAAACTTTTGATCCCTCAAATAATCTTAAAATTGCAGAAATAATTTCAAAATTAAACGATAATTTTGTTGCTAATAAATCTAATTACATACTTGTTGGTCCGGGTCGTTGGGGGTCGAGCGACAGATGGCTGGGGATACCTGTAAAATGGACTCAAATTTCGGCTGCTCGGATAATTATTGAATCCGGTTTAGATGATTACCGAATTGAACCAAGTCAAGGAACTCATTTTTTTCAAAATTTAACTGCTTTCAGAGTTGGTTATTTTACTATTAATCCTTATATTGATGACGGTTTGTACGATATTGAATTCTTAAACAATCAACCTGCTATTTACGAAGATGAATTTGTTAGGCATGTTAGATTTAATTCGCCAATGATTGTTAAAATTGATGGGAAAAAACGAATTGGAATTATTGAAAAACCAAATTTAGAAAACTAATTGTAAAATAGAAAAGTCGTAAAATTCATTTTTTTTATCATTTAATTATTATTTATTCCATTTTTTAAGTTCTTTTAAACTAAAGTGATAATTAACCACAACTCCTTTATGAACACCGTTAACAACGTCGCCGGCTCCACTTTGGCGTTTAAAACGTCTTTTGGTTGTGCATTTATTGTATATTAGTTGCAATTTTTCAACCGACTGATAATAGTAGGCTATTTGCTCAGATTTTAAAATACAAGGTCTGTTTAATAAAACCCAAAGAATATTAGTTGGAATTTTTTCTGCTTCATGAATTTTAAAATACCTGAGTAAATCGCTTAAATTTAGAGCTAAAGTTTCGGAAGGAAGTAAATTTGACTGAGGCAAAATTCTTTGAACAGACATAAACGTACGGCGTTGAACTTTTACTTCTATATATAAAAAAAGCTTTTTTGTATTATTATCAATTATTTGAATATCGGGATAACCGTCTTTTGAGCATTTATAAGCGGTGTAATTTTTGTTCATATTAATACGATCAATTATCAAATTTTCATAATATTCAGAAAATTGCACATCATTTTTAAAAATGTAAGAACCTTTACTAACACCATCACATCTATTGGGACAAACAGAACAATCGTAAACAAAATCAGATATTTTTTTATAAACACTCATAAATTAAAAAGCTTAACAATCAATAAATTCAGCAATATATTTTGATCTGAGTTCATCAATAAGCACAAAATCTTCTTCTCGTATAACATACCAATAAGTCCAACCGTTATTGGATTTTTTGCCTAAGAAATTTGCACTTACGCCATGAATAGACCCAACAAAGCCATTTTCACCTTCAAGCGAAGCATTAGCTTGAACAATAGCAGAGTACGATTTATTTGAATTATAGAGCATCTCTCCTACTTTAACTAATTTTTTTTCAATTAAATTACCAAAAGGAACCTTTGGCGGTTTTTGTTCAATTTTATATTCTAATAATTTTATATTAATAGGAATGATTTCGTCAATTCGTTTTTTTGCAACATTCACATAAAATTCTTCACGTTCAATTCCAATAAAATTACGATTTAATTTTTTAGCAACAGCGCCGGTTGTTCCGCTTCCGAAAAAAGGGTCAAGAATAATATCATTAACATTAGAGGTTGACAAAATAACTCTTTGTAGTAATTCTTCGGGTTTTTGAGTAGAATGGGCTTTTTTGCCATCAACTTTTAATCTTTCGGCACCACTACAAATAGGAATGTACCAATCGCTACGCATTTGTTTGTCGTCGTTAAAAGCTTTCATTGCCTTATAGTGAAAATTATATTTAGCTTTTTGGGATTTTGCAGCCCAAATAAGAGTTTCGTGAGCATTGTTAAAACGAGTACCTTTAAAATTTGGCATTGGATTAGATTTTATCCAAACAACATCATTTAACAGCCAAAAACCCAGTTCTTGCATAATAGCACCTACTCTAAAAATATTATGATAACTACCAATAACCCAAATAGTTCCATCATCTTTTAACAGTTGTTTGCAAGCTGTTAACCAACTACGGGTAAAATCGTCGTAATTTTTAAAACTTTCAAACTTATCCCAATCATCGTCAACAGCATCAACTAAAGATTGATTAGGGCGTGTTAATTCATTCTTTAGCTGTAAATTATAAGGAGGATCAGCAAAAATAAGATCTACAGATTTTTCAGGTAAATCACTCATTATCTGAACATTATCACCCAAAAATATTTTATTTATAAAATCACTCTTCATTAAAAAATATTAAATTAATTATTTTCTTTTAGTTGCTCAACAGGTATTTTAAAATAAAAAGTTGAACCAATGTCTATTTTGCTTTCAGCCCAAATTTCACCGTTATGACGCTCAATAAATTCTTTGCACAGGATAAGCCCTAAGCCGGTACCAACCTCATCATTAGTACCAACAGTACTTGTATTTTTATCAACTTTAAATAAGTCTTTTAGCCGTTTTTCGGGAATTCCAACACCAAAATCAGCAATTGAAAAAAGAGTTTTTCCATCAATTATTTTAGCATCAACAAGTATTTTATTTTGCGGAAAAGAAAATTTAATAGCATTTGAAATTAAATTTCTTAACACTGTGTCAATCATAGGTTTATCAACACAAACATTAAAATTTGTTTTAACAACATCAATAAGTTGTATGTTTTTATTAAAAGCAGCATCTTTATTTGAATGAAAAGCCTCAAAAACAAGAGTTTTAACGGGATATTTTTCAGGAATAAAAGCAAGTTTTCCGGTTTGAGCTCTTGACCAAGTAAGTAAATTTTCGACAAGCCTAAATGCAACTTTTGCACTTTCATGAACCGAATTGATGATAATTTGGCGTTTTTCGGCACTATATTCTGTATGCTTTTTATTTAACAAATCGGTAAAGCCAAGCAAAGCATTAAACGGAGTACGCAAATCGTGAGCAATAATGCTAAAGAATTTATCTTTAGTGGCAACAAGGTTTTTTAATCTTTTTTGTTGATTTTTAAGTTCGGTAATATCATGTACAAGCGAACCTAAGCGAATACCTTTATTGGTTTTTATTTGAAAAACAGATTCCTTAACTTCTAATATTTTATTGTCTTTAGTTTGAATACTAACTTCATAAACACTTTTAAAAGAATGGTCTTTAATATCTTTTAAAAGTTCTAAAGCGTTTTGGTTAAAGTAGTTATATGTGTTAGTGTTTTTTTGACTCTCAGGACTAAGAACAAACATAAAATCCCAAATATGTTTTCCAACCACCTCATTTTCAGAGTATCCGGTTAATTTTTGGTGAGCCTTATTAACAAAAATAATTACACCGTTCTCGTCAGTTAATCTAATTGCATCAGAAGAATTATCAACAAAAGTTCTAAATTTTTCTTCGCTCTGCTTAATTGCGTATTCTGCGAGTTTGGTTTCGGTAATATCAAGGTGTGTAGTTAAAACATATTTTTGTTTGTTAACAATAACAAAGCTCATATTCAAATTAACATAAATATTTTTACCCGAAGAGTGAACTAATTTAGCCTCATAATTTTTAACACTTCCGGTATTAAAAAGCATATCTAACAATTTTTTTCTGTCAGATAAATCTGCATAATAATCAATGCTTGAAATGTTTGCAATTTGCTGTTCAGAAACGCCGTAAATATCTAAGGCAGCTTTATTAGTGCTATATATCTTTCCGTTAGGGTCAGACAGAGTTATACCAATTTGAGCATTTTCTACTAAAGTTTTAAATTTTTCTTCACCTTCTCTAACAGCAGCATCGTGTTCTTTATTACGTTGAGTTACATCGATTAAAATTCCTTCGGCAGCAATAATTTTTTGATCATCGTCTTTAACCAAGGTAAGTCTTTGCAACAGCCATTTTTCTGAGCCCTCTTTACAAACAATTTTAAATTCTAAATTTTCAGAAAAAACACCTTTACTAAGATTAGCAATTTCTTTTTCGTAAATATCAGCAAAATCGGGGTGAATAATTGATTTAAAAAAGTTGGGAGATTTATAAAATTCAAGAATAGAATATCCTGTAAGTTTTTGAATAGTAGGATTAATATATTCAAAGCTTCTATCAATCAGCAACATTTTAAAAATAATATCACGAGAATTTTCGGCAAGAAATCTGAATTTTTTTTCGCTTTTACGCAAGGCAATTTCAACTTTTTTCTTTTCAGTAATATCATCTTTAATAGAAAAGAATTTAACAATTTGATTTTGATCGTTAAAAATAGGAGAAATCATTACATTTTCGTAAATTTCATCACCATTTTTTCGTTTATTGATAATTTCGCCTCTCCAAACCAGTCCTTTTTCAATTGAGTCCCACATTTTTTTATAAGTTTCAGGCTTTACCCTACCCGATTTTAAAATGCTTGCATTTTTATTTTTAACTTCATCAAAAGTGTATCCCATTACTTGGGTAAATGCTTTATTAACATATTCGATGTTACCTTTTAAATCGGTAATAAAAATATATGCCGGACTTTGCTCAACTAAATTAGATAATAATTTTATTTTAGAATTAGCCTCAATAACATCAGAAACATCAACAAGATACCCTAAAAAATCGGTTATTTTACCATTTTCATTGTATATTATTGTTGTAAAATCATGAACCCAAATATTTTTGCCTTCCTTATCAATGAGTCGATATGGTTTATGGTCAAAATTATTTTGTTTATTTTTAATTGCAACATCTACTTCTTGAGCAACCATGTCAGCATCATCTTTATGAATAAGTTTTGAATATTCAAATGAAGGGTCTGTAACTTCTTTAGATGAGTAACCCAAAATATTTTGCACATTAGCAGAAACATATTCAACCGGCCACCCTTTTTTATTTTTCCATTTAAAAATCACCACATTTCCTTGAACAAATAATTTTCGTTCTTGTGTTAATTTTTTATTAATATCCTTAATGTTTTGTTCGGAATTTTTTCTTTCAGTAATATCGGAATGAGTACCAATCATTCTTAAAGGTTCACCTATTTCATCAAATTCAATAATTTTTCCTCTGTCAAGAATCCATTTATAAGAACCATCTTTACACCTTAATCTATATTCGCTTTGATAAACATCGGATTTTTTATCAATGTGCTCGTAGATTTTTTTATAAACATCTTCTTTGTCATCAATATGTACTCTTTTATTCCATTCTTCAATATTGTTATTAATTTCATCATTATTATAACCAATCATTTTTTTCCATTGTTCAGAGAAAAAAACTTCATTAGTTTTCATATTCCAATCCCAAATTCCGTCTTTGTTTCCTTCAATAGCAAAACGCCATCTTAGTTCATTTTCTTTTGACAATTTTTCATCAATTATTTTTTGAGTAATATCTCTATCTACGCCTCTATATCCTTTAAGTTCATTTTTTTCGTTAATAATAGGCACACCGTTAGTTAATAAACAAACCAATTTTCCGTTTTTATGATAATTCCAATTTTGTAAATCTTTAATAGGCAACTTATTTTTTTGTAGTTCCGAAAAAATTTCTTTTATTTTATCAACATCATCAGTTTTAATAAACTCAAAAGGAGATTTTCCAACGATTTCTTGTGGTTTATAACCCAAAAAGTTTTCAATTTTTTCGGAAACGTAGGAATATTTTCCTTGTTCATCAATTTCCCACATCCAATCATCGGAGCTATAAATAATATCTTTTAAACGTTTTTCACTTTCTTGAAGTTCTTTTTGAACTTTAATAACGTCTGTAACATCTTGTTGCACACCAAAATGTCCGGTAATTCTACCTTGCTCATCGTACAGGCAAATATAATCGCCATCTACAACCATTTGTGTTCCGTCAAATCTTTTTTCATTTGTGTGAATATGCAGTTTACCGTTATCAAACAGTTTTTGCCAAACTTCTCTACCGGCATTAATGTCATGTTCAAAAAAATTAGAAGGAGTAAAGCCCAAAAAATCTTTTTCTTCGGCTTTATACTGATTAAGCATTGCCGAATTAATCATAGTAACTTTTTGATTTTCAAACACATAATCTAAAATTTTCTCTTTATCAACGCTATCATTCCAAAAAATTGGCTTATCGAGCATCATAAAGAAAAAACCGGTTAAAGATTGAGAAAAGAAAAGTTCAAACTGTTTATTTTTAAGCTTGATTTGGTTTTCGTAAAGTTTATATTTAGAAATATCGGTAACAGTAAGCCTGCAAAAGTTAAGATTTTGATTATCTGAAAAACATTTTATTTGAACCTGAGTTTGTAATTTTTTATTATCGGAAGAAATTAAATTAAGTTCAAAGGCAGACAATTTTGTAGAATTAACAACATTATTAAAATTATCTTTAAACTTTTGAATTTCATTTTGGCAAACAAAACTTGTAAAATTTAATCCAATAACATCATTAATTTTGACATTAATTAAATCGGCAGCAAAATTATTTATTTGAATAATGTTTCCGGCACAATTTACAGTAAAATATGCAATTGGAGCTTCAAAATATAGTTCTTGAAATTTATTTCTTCCTTTTTGGAGTTTTTCATTTATTATTTGCAGTTCATTTTTTTGCTGCTCAATTTTAGTTTGATACGATAAAATTTCCTCAAAAATCAGGTTAATTTCTTCTTTATATTCAAAAGAATTTGCTTTATTTTGAAGATTATCAAAAATTTGTTGAGCTTTATTTATAAGACCATGAATTTTATCAAATGTTTTTTTCATTAAATATATCTTTTTTATATTTTAAAAACCTATAACATAGTATATCATACAAATCATAAATTAAACAACAGGGCGTTTAAAAGCCAACGGCATTGAAAAAGAAAAAGTAGAACCTAAATTTTGTTTACTTTCAACCCAAATTTTTCCTCTGTTTTTGAGCACAAATTCTTTACAAAGCACTAATCCTAAACCGGTTCCGGTTTCATAATTAGTTCCGGTGGTTGTATATTCCTTATCGATACTAAATATTGAATTTATTCTTTTTTGTTCAATACCCACACCATTGTCAATAATAGAAACAATAGCCGCTTTTTTAATTATAGATGCAGTTATTGCAACTATTCCTTTTTCTTGTGTAAATTTTATTGCATTAGACAATAAATTTCTGATAACAACCTCAATCATATTTTTATCAACAAAAACAGCAAAATCATTTACATGAGAAACAAGGTTTATTTTTTTTGCATTTGCCGCAGCTTCAATAGAAGCAATTATATTTGTTATTATTTCGGAAATTGAATGATTTTTAGGCTCATATTTCATTTTTCCGGTTTGAGTACGAGACCATTGCAATAAATTTTCGACTAAATTGAATGCATTTTTTGCACTTTGATGTAAGGAATTAATAATTTTAATATTATTACTGTTTTCGGATTGTTCTTCGTTGTATTTTAAAATTTCGGTAAAGCCTAATATTGCATTAAAAGGACTAATTAAATCGTGAGCAATAATGTTAAAAAATTTATCTTTAGTAGCAACAAGTTCTTGTAATTCTTTTTCTTTTTTCTTTAAATCAGTAATATTTCTTATTATATTCCCGTATCTAATTTTCTGTCCATCATCAATTTCAAAAACCGAAAACTGAACGTCTATAACGCCTCCAAATTTATTTATAATTCGACCGTAAAAAGGAGAGTTTAATTTGATTTGTTTTTTATTTATAATATTGTTTTTAAAATTTTGAACAAATTTTTGAGTTAAACTTGAAAATTGCATTGATTTTTCCAGAAAACTCCAAATGGTTTGTCCTTCAACCTCGGTAGCACTATAGCCTGTTAAGGCATAATGGGCATCATTACAAAAAATAATTATACCATTTTCATCAATCATTCTTATGGCATCAGTGGAATTGCTAACTAATGACTTAAATTTTTCTTCGCTTTCGAGAAGAGCATTTTCAGTGTTTTTAAGTTTTGTAATGTTTCGAGCAATTAGGGCAACACTATGAATACCCCCATCAATATTTTTTATTGGAAAAACAGCATTGTCAAACCATATTCCGTTACGTTGATCTTCCCAGCGTTGTTCAATACCTGTTTCAAATATTTTACTGATTTTTTTTATTCTTGTATGGGCAATTTGTTGATTCATAATACTAAACGGGTTACAACCCTTTAAATTTTCAATAGTATTATTAAAATTGTCGGCCATTGTTTGATTAAGATCAATAAAATTTAGTTTATCGTCAAACAGAGCAATTGCGTCTACTTTAGACTTTAGGAATGCTCTTGCAGTAGCTTCACTTTTTTGCAAAGCAATTTGAGCGTCTTTTTTTTCGGTGATATCGGAGGTTGAAAAAGAAACGGCAATAACTTGGTTATTTTGAGAATAAACCGGAGCAAACGATGAATAAAACCACTTGTTAAATTTTTCACCATCGGTTATTAATTGTTCATTGCTAACCTGCTCTCCATTAACAGCTTTTGAAAAAAGATCTTTGAACAAATCCCAAACACCAAAGGGTTTAGCAAAATCCTGCATACTTTGCCCTTTTTTAAGTTTTTTTTTCCAATAAGTTTTTGCATAATTTTGAGCCTGCTTATTAAAAAAAATGATTTTATAATCAAGATCAAAAAGAAAAAAGCTATCAAAAGAACTATCAAAAGCGGCTTTAATTAGTTTGTTTTTTTCATACAATTCGATTTCAAAATTTTTAGCTTTGGTAATATCCGAAAGAGAAATTAAAACAAGAGGTTCAGAATATTGAGCATTATAAAAATTGCATTTTGCGTTAAAATAATACAATTTACTATTATATTTATCAATAAATTTTATTTCAAAATTATTTTCATTAGAATTAAAACATTCTAAAACTGTTGATTTCAATGTATCTTGTTGTATAATGTTTAATAATTCATTAAAATTTTGGCCAAAAAACAAATTATCAAAAGCAGAATTTGATTTTACAACATCAAATTTTTTGTTGATAAAAAAGATGGCGTCTGAAGTTAGATTAACAAAAGATTTACAATATTCAAGTTCATTAATTTTATTTTTGTAAGTATTACTAATATTTTCGAAGCTCTTAAAAATGTTTAAAAAAGCTTTTTTAAGGTTATCGGGCGAGGATTTAAATTCATCTTTGATAATAAAATCATTAATTTTTTCATTCAGCATATTATTTGGTATAATTTCACTTTCCATTTTACATTATTTTAAGCAAGGGTTTAAAATTTAAGGCTTCAAAAATAATGCATAAAAGTAAAAATAATAAACTTAAATACAAAAAACTAAAATGCTAATGGAATAGAAAAAGTAAAAGAAGACCCATTGTTTAGATCACTTTTCACCCATATTTTTCCTTCATGTTTTTCAACAAATTCTTTGCATAAAATTAAACCTAAACCGGTTCCTATTTCATCATTTGTACCATAAGTAGAAATATTTTTATCGATTTTAAATAAATTAGATAATCTATCTTGCTCTATACCAATACCATTATCAACTATAACAATATTAACAAATTTGTCCACAATTGTTGCTTCAATATTAATTTTACCGTTATTATTAGTGTATTTAATAGCATTAGAAATTAGATTTCTTAAAACAGCAATAATCATATTGAAATCAACAAAAACATCTATTTTATTATCAATATTTTTACTGATAGTGATATTTTTAATATCAGCATTTGCAATTGAATAATTAATAGCTGCATCAATAATCGTTGATAAGTTATGTGAATTGGGAACAAATTCAAGTTTTCCGGTTTGACTTTGAGCCCAAGTTAATAAATTTTCGACTAAGTTATATGAATTTTTTGCACTCTCAAGCAATGCGTCAACATAGGAGGTTAATTCTGCATCTTTTATAGCTTCAATTTTATTTTTAAGTATATTTGAAAAGCCAAGAATAGAGTTAAACGGGCTACGCAAATCGTGAGCAATAAGGTTAAAAAATTTATCTTTGGTAGCAATAAGTTCATTTAAATTTTTTTCATCTTGTTTACGTTGATCAATATTACGAGCCGAAACAACTGTTAATTGCAAGTTTCCATTTTCGTCAAATTTGCGGCTAACACGTTGTTCGGTCCAATGGTACCTTCCATCTTTATCTGCAAATTTATATTCGTAGGCGTTAAAAATATCTTTTTTAAATAAACTTCTATGATATTCTTTTATCACTCGCTCTTTATCTTCAGGGTGAATTAAGTCAAAAAAAGTTTGAATGTTAACCTCCTTAAAGTCATCCTCGTTGTAACCTAAAAATTTAAAAAAAGAAGGCGAAACAGAAATAAGTTTATCTTTTTGAAAAGTTAGTATAACGTCGGGTAAATTGTTAATAGTTAAACGATATTTTTCTTCACTTTCGGCTAATTGTTGCTCAAATTTTTTACGTTCAATTACTATTGCTATCTGCTTTACAAGTGTTTCTATAAATAAAATATTTTGAATTTCAAAATTGTTGAAAGCTAAAAAGCGAATAATTGCATATAAATTTTTCTTATAAGTTAATCCAATAGCATATACTTTATTTAATCCCAAAAACTTTTCAATATTTTTGGTTGCCTTTGAGGTAAAGATTGGATTAGAAAATTCGGACAACCCATCTTCAAATTCAATAAGTTTACCGGAATAAAATTTTTCAATATTATCCTCAAAAATAGGAAATTCAGTACCAATAAGTTTAAATCCGGCAATTTGATCAACTTTGTTAAGAATAGCCTTATTTACACCAAGAATATTTTCAATTTTTGAAGTTAAATTATCTTGATTAACACTAGAAAAAATAGTAATTAATTCTGGGAACATTTTATTTAGGGAAATACTCACCAAATTATATATATCCTCTGTGTTGTTTAAAGTTATCACATTAGACAAAAATTCACTATAAAATTTATATTGTTGTTCGTTTTGTTTAAGACTTTTTTCAGTATTTTTTCTTTCGGTAATATCAAAATGAACAGTTAATTTTTTTTGATCAGGTAAAAGAATATTAGTAACACTATGAAATTCTTTCCATTGCTTATTAAATAAATCAAGAGAAACAATATTATTTTTTTCAGATAAATCATCAAAAAAACAATTATCACATTTTTTAGTTTTACCGTGCAAAACAGTATAACATTTTAAGTTATTCTGATTTTTATAGGTTATTTTGTTTTTTAAGGAATCATTCAAGTATTCAATTTCACAATTTCTATTTACAATATACACCGGATCACGAAATGAA
>JAFGXO010000014.1 GCA_016936595.1 Bacteroidales bacterium
AGAACGTATTGACTTTTCCGGCGGTAGAGGTTATATGGAAAAAGATTGGGGACGTTCATTTCCAAGTGCTTACATTTGGATGCAAACCAATCATTTTAGTAAATCGGGTATTTCGTTAAAAACCTCCGTGGCAAATATTCCGTGGCTTGGTAAGTCTTTTGTTGGTTTTATTGCAGGTATTTATTTCGATAAAAAACTAATAGAATTTACCACTTACAATGGTTCTCGACTTGTAAAATCTTGTGCTGATGAAAAAATTGTTGAAGTGATACTCGAAAATAAAAAATATCAACTTCAAATAAAAGCACAAAGAAACCACGCCACAGAACTTGCCGCTCCAATTCAAGGTTTTATGGATGGTCGAATTAGTGAAAGTATGACGTCTGAAGTTAACGTAAAACTTATTGACAATAAAAACAATAAGATTTTATTTGATGATTTAGGCAGGAATTTGGCATTAGAAGTTGCCGGAAATATTACTGAAATTTTAGTAGGTGAAAGTTCTTAATTTTTTTATATGCTTGATTTTTATATGCTTTGAACATAAAAAAAATTACTTTTTAAAATTAATATCCAAACCAAAAATTGCAAAATCGTACTTTGTAGGGTCGTTTGGGTCGAATTTTCGAAGATTTTCGGTTAATTCTGCAACAGCTTTCCAATCGTTTTGTTTGCGAGAGAGTAATTCCAATGCTCTTGACATATTTGCGGTATGAACATCAAGCGGAAGCATTAAATCCGCCGGATTAAATTTATCCCACAAACCAAAGTGAACACCAATATTGTCTTTGCGAATGAGCCACATCAGGAATAAATTTATGCGTTTTGCTGCCGAATTTTTGTCAACATCGGCAACATGTTTTTTTGTTCTTGTAGGGTGGGGGATTGCGAAAAATTCCTTGCGAAAATTGGCAATTGCATTTTTAATGTTTTGATTTTTTTTATATCCATTCCAAAAAACTTCTTCTAATCCACCTTTGTTTTTATAAATATTTTGCATTGATTTTAGAAAAAAAACAAAATCTATATGCTGAAAAGTGCGATGCACAAAAGGTTCAATGTTGTTAAAATCTTTTTCGGAGGCATTTGAGATAAAGTCAAAAGGGTTATTATCAAGAATTTCCATCATTTTTTTAGCATTTTTGATAATCATTTTTCTTTTGCCCCAGGCAATTGTAGCTGCTAAAAATGCTGAAATTTCAATGTTTTCTTTGGTGGAAAAACTGTGAGGAATTTGTATAGGATCGGTTTCGATAAAATTTAATGTGTTATATTTTTGATAACTTTCGTCGAGTAAAGTTTTTAGTTCGTTGTTGTTCATAATAAGTTAGTTGATAGTTTATCCGTGCACCAGTTTACCAGTTGTGTTATAGTTGATTGTTTTTGCAAAGATGTTGAAAAACCGATTTATTTACAAAAAATACTTATTTTTGCTGACTTTTTAAAAAAATATAAATGGAAACTAAATATTCTACAATTGAAACAATCGACGAATTTAATTATTTAATTGAAAAAGAAGAAGCAGTATTAGTTTATTTTTCGCATGAAAAATGCAATGTATGTAAGGTTTTAAAACCAAAAGTTGCCGATTTGCTTAAAAATGATTATCCAAAGGTTAAAATGGTGTATGCCGACACGGTAAATAGTCCGGATATTGCCGGACAAAATAGTATTTTTGCTGTTCCAACAATTGTAGTTTACATGGGAGGACGCGAATATATCAGAAAAAGCAGGAATATTGGAATTAGAGAACTTTCAGAGGCTATTGATCGTCCATATAATATGATGTTTGAATAAATTTATGTTTAAAAATACTTACAATATACCTTTTGAAAAGTTTATTATAAAAGATGAATATTTTCAGCATTTTAGTGCAATTCATGGTAAGAATCATGTGTACCGGGTGATGTTTCACGTGTTAAATTTAGGGCATAATTTAAACGATGATTATGTTACAAAACTTGCTTTTTGTGCTGCTTTTATTCATGATTTTGAACGACTACACGATGATTATTGTTTAGAACATGGGCAGTGGGCTTCTGAATACTCATTCCCAAAATTCAAAAATCTTTTTCTGTCAATAGGTGTTAATGTTGAAGATTTAGACGTGATAGTTTATGCAACAAAAATGCACTCTTTGCCCGACCAAGAATATCTTTCGGGTATTTATAAAAAAGTAACAATGCTTTTAAAAGATGCTGACGGATTAGACAGAGTAAGACTTGGTGATTTAGATGTTTCGTATTTACGTTTGCCTTTTTCTGCAAATTATGTTCATTTTGCTCAAGATTTTTTTCGGGCTATTGAAAGAGTTGACATTGAAAATTTTAATGAAGTTATTGAAATAGCAGTATCTCTTTAGTTCTCGGTTTTTTAGTTCTATTTTTCGATTCTCTACTGCTAATTTAAAGGCTGCCGACTTATTTCCCGCAGCAATTTTTAAATTTTTCTCCGCTTCCACACGGACAAAGGTCGTTTCTGCCAATTTTAGACTTGTTTTTTGAAACTTTGTCGGTCATTTTATGACCAAAAATTTTGACCATATAATCGTAAATATCGGGATGTTTTTTTTGCAATAATTTTGGACTTTCAAAAAAATATTCGCTGATAACAGCAAAAAACTCAACTTGTTTTGTTGCTCCATAAGGATTTATATCCGATTTATCGTCATTTATTTCGGCAATTTTCTTTTGAATTAAATCTATCCATGGAATTATGTATTGTTTATCAAGTAAAAGTTCAGGGATACCGTCTGTTGCTCCGTCAGATTTATCAATTAAATGAACAAATTCATGAATAGCAGTATTTTTTCTGTCATTTTCGTTCATAAATCCCTGATGGATAGCAATTTTTGACAATATCATTTTTCCTTCCATGTATCCGGTTCCAACCATTCCAAGAATTTGTCGGCCTTTGCCTTCGGTTTTAAAATCGTCGCTAAATTTATCCGGATAAACAAGTATTTCATCTAAGTTGTAATACTTCCACTCAGGAAAAGCAAAAATCGGAATAACAGCACTACTTGCAATAAGTAATTTGTCGGTATCGTTAATTGAAGTTTTTATTCCGGTAATTCTGCAGTTGAGCAAAAATTCTTGAATTTCGTATTCAAAATGTTTTTTTTCGTCAGTATTTAAATTGTTATAAAACCTTACTTTTTCAAGTAATATTATTCGCCATTGCGGCGGAAAAGGTTTTGTAGGAAGCAGCCATTTTTTCTTTCTGAAAATGATAAAAAGAAGAAAAGACAAACCGCCCAAAATAATAATTGCTCCCAAAATTTTTTCCATCTAAACTATATTGAAGGTTTTGTTGCAAATTTATTTTTTTTCTATCAATAAAAAAACGCCCGATTATTATCGAACGTTTTCCAAATGTGAAACCTTAAATCAATTATCTTTTTATTATTTTAGAGAAAATTTTGCTGTTTATTTTTATAAAATATATTCCGGGTTCAAAATTCGAAAAGTCTATATAGGTTAGGTTATGATTGTTTTTTAATTCAATTGGAATTATTTTTCCGCTAATATCTGAAACAATGATTGTTTCAATTTTTAAAATATCAGATTGAATATACACAACAGAATTTGTTGGATTAGGATAAATTTTAATTTTATTATTGATATTAGATTGAATATCCACAGTAGAATTATTTGTTATTTCTACATTAAAAATATCCTCAAGCAGAACGTTGCATGTTGTTGATTGAACAGTTGCATTTGAATAACTAATTGTTACAGTAGTATTTGCTTCAATTATTTCATTTATTGATAAGCTTACAATATTTTGGTTAGCTGTAACACTGTTTATGGTTAAATTTTCATTAGCATAAACCGAAAATCCTGCAGGTGCAGTTTCTCCATTTAAATCTATTTCTTCGTTAAAAGTAAGTTCTATTGTTTGCCCGTTGTTTTGTACTATGCCATTTAAAAAAATTGGAGCGTCAACTTGGTTTAGTACAACATTATCAATAGATGGACTTGCACCGGCAATAGTAAAATTTCCGTTAAAATTTTCAAAACAATCTTTTGAAACTGAAAAGTTGTAGTTATTGTTGGCGAGCTGAAAAGTTACTTGTCCGTAAGCATCGGTTGTTGCAGAGTATTTTGTTGAGTTAATATTAACTTCTACTCCTTGAATAGGTTGTTCGTTATTGTTAACTACAGTAATAACTGTTTCGTAGGTTGTTTCCGCTTCTCCCAAATAAATATATAGTATTCTGCCGGAATATTCATCGGCAAGGTGTTGAATGCCAACTAATAATATAACCTGATTTTGTTCATTAACATAACAAGCTAATCCGCCTGTTTGATCGCTGTTTGTGATGATACCGGGGTATTGGGTTGAATTTAATATAATTTCATGTCCTGTAGGATTGCCGTTTAAATAATATTCTGTTAATTTATAGATAACATTACTTGCTCCTGCTTCAAAAATCCAAATTTTAGGGTTTGAAGGATCAGTGTATTCATCAATAGCTAAACTGTTTACATAAGGACTTCCGATAGGCGAAAAATTACTACCGGTTAAAGTTCCATCAGTGTTGATTTCTATTATTGGGTTGTTGTTATAATTACCCCAAAACGTATTAGAATTTTCAGAAAAAGTTAAACTATTTACATTAGTTGAAGTTTCTATGGTGTCGATAAAAATTTCATTTCCGATACTAAAATCCATTTTAGCAATTTTGTTGTTGGTGGCTGCGTAAAAATAATCGCCATCAAAAGCAATGTCATCGGCAGTAACATTTTCAATAGTAAAATAATCACCAATTTGGGTTCCGTTCATAGAAAATCTTGCAAATTTATTAGTGTACCATTTAGCAACATAAATGTATTGACCATCGGTTTCGGGATAAGCACAATGGTAGTTTTGTGATGCACCAAAATCAGCGTCAAAATAATAAATAACGTTACCCATAGGAGTTTGATCAACAATACAATTTACTGTTTTTGTATTATTTGAAGCAACAGCATCGTCTGCAATAGTTACAGTTGCTGTAATAGCATACGTTCCTTCGGCAGGAAGTGTCCAATATGGAAATTCAATCTCAATTTGGTCGCCTGCAGCAATATTTGGGGCAGTAGAAATTGTTTGGTTATATGCTGTTCCGTTAATAACTAAGTTCACTTGGTAGTTTTCTGCTTCAACCAATCCAAAGTTTTGAATAGTTACGGTTGGATATGTCTCAACTCCATAAGCAATTAAAGGCAGAACCTCTGAAATCCCCAAATCTGTATCCGAAGTATATACGTGCACGTCGTCAAGGCATACGCCTAGACCTCCTTGATAAGAGCCTTCAAAAGCAAAATAAACTTCGTTTGAATTTGTAGGAATACTAAAAGTTTCTTCAGTCCATTCGTCTGCTCCATCTGGATAAGATGCGAGTTCAATCCAAGAACCGGTAGATCCTTCTCTATAAAAAACGGTAAGAAGATCAATTTCGGTGCCACCAAAATAAGTTGAGGAAGCCCACCAAAAGTTTAAAATTCCACCGTTAGATAAATCTAAAGCCGGAGTTACAAGTTTTGTTACTGATGGAATCGGGAAACCTCTAAAACAAGCATTATAAGTTCCTGTATGTGCAGTTTCGGGGTAAGCACCACCGTTTGCGCCCCCGGTTTGATAAATCCAGTTGTCGTTATCGCCTGCTCCATATTCATACGTCCAGCCATTTGGCAAAGCCGCTGTTTCAAAACCTTCTGTTAAAATGTCTGTTTTTTGTGCTGTTGCAACATTACAAACAAATAATGCAAGTAAAATTAATGAGTAAACTTTTTTCATTTTAAAATTAGTTTTTTTGTGAAATATATTGTATTTTAATGATTTTGTGTAAATTTGAGTTTCAGTAATTTTTCCTTTGAACTTTAAAAATCCCGTTTGGAGCAGACCCGATAGTTTGCTAATAATTTCAGAACCTGATTGAATTTTAATGCTTAAACGCTTAAAATTATGCAAATAATAAATTTGTGCCTAAGCCTGCAAAATAAGATCAGATAATGGGTGAATTTTTAAATTCAGATATATAGCTGATAGTGATAGAATGTGCTTATTCATTAAGATTTTTTTTTAAAAGGTTATTAAATTGATATTCGTTAAAAATAATCAAGCTTTTTAAAAAAAGAGGCTGCCACCACAGCAGCCTCCAACCTAAACACTAACCTAAATTTTTTGTTTTTAAAGCTTTATAAAACGAGGAGGTTTTACACTCCTCGAATTAACACTAACCTAAAAACTTATGAAATATTATTTATTCAATTACAGTAATATGCCAATTACGAGAGGCAGTGGTAACAGGAGCTGCTGCATAAAACCTTACAGTTACAGTGTTTGCAGCACTTACCCATGCTCCAACAATTAAAATATTGGTTTCAATACCACCTTCGGGCGAAACATAAACCGTAGATGCTATATTTGCATTTGTAACAGTAAATGTTTCTTCAAAAATTCCTGCACTTGCAGGATCCGTAATATCTTTTGATACTGTAGTTTTAATAATGTTTGAAACTGTTGTGCCATTAGTTCCAATTATTACATCGCCGTCTAAAACAGCGGCGTAATTTGTTGTAGCATTAGATGCAGTTGCATAAATACCGTAATTAACAGAGCCGGTAGTACCTATTCCGTCGGAAATAGCATAAATGCCGTATGCATCAACACTTCTGTTTCCCGAAGTTCCATCATAATAATTGTTAAAAAAACCGGCTGCAGTAATTTTATTGTTGTTAGTGTAATCATCAGTAATTACACCAGCTACTCCAACGAGAGCATTTATTCCTGTAATGTCGTTATCGCTATCGTTATAGCCTAAATATCCTTGAGCATAAACATTGTTTACCCATTTTATTTTACCTGTAACACCTGTTAGTAAGTCGTTTTGATTCCAATTATTTAATTGAGCAACACCTTCAATTCCAATAATATTTTCTGAATTAGTAGCCGAGGCAAACAATCCCCACGAGTAAGAATTATCGTCGTCAGTAAATGCTTGAGCATTAACTACGCTGTAAACACCAAATAAATCACCGCTTGTTGTTGATTGATCCATTGTGTTTGAAAAATAACCGGCATAAGAACTTTCAGAAACAAAACCATTGTTGTTTTCAACAATACCAAGAACACCAATGTATCCCTTATAACCTTTTGTGCCGCCAAAACCTTCGTAATATCCCAAGTAACCTGCAGTGTTTAAGGTTGTTTGATTAAAATCCCAACTTTCACCGGCAACCGAGTACATATCTCCGCTTCCTGAGTGTTCGGTTATACCTCTTACTCCGTATGTTTCTCCGTTATTTGTTTCTGCAACAGCTTGAATTCCTGTAGTTTTAGTAGCCAAAGCATCAAAATTTGAGGCATGAGTATAAATTCCGTAAAATGTAGCACCAGATAAATTTTGATCTTTATCTACATATAACCCACTATTGCCGTCTGCAGCATTAATTTTTGATTGATAAGCTCCTATGGTTGTTGTGTTTACACCTATTTGTCCGTTTATAAATAAATTTGCAGTTTGAGTAGTGTAAGCTCCGGCAGAACCGAGGAAAAAATTTGCTGTGTTTAAATAAGCTCCGGTTGAAGGGTTCAGAGGAAGCATAAAAACGTCTATACCACTGTTTGTTGCATGTAATCCTAAACCCCCGGCAAGGGTAGTTGAATTATCGCCCTGAAAAAATAGTTTTGAGCGATTCCCTGACATTCTGATATTTCCTGTTATATCAAGGCTCTGGTTTGGTGTACTATTGCCTATCCCGAGCCGGTTGTTTATTGGATCCCAGTAAAATTGATTTAAATCAAATGAAATAGTTGATGCGTCTGACCAATAAGAAACATGGTTTGTTGCTCCATTACCGTTGATTGCAGAGCTAATAGTTGCCCATTTGGTTCCATTCCAAAAATAAAAGCCTGGTGAAACATCAGAAACTGTTGATGTGTTGTAAATTAACAAACTTAAAGCCGGTGATAAAATTGTTGAGACATCATTTGTGCCGGTTAATGCCACTCTGGGAATTAATATTCCTTTGTTAGAAGCTGAAACATCAAGCATTGCACTGGAATTTGGAGCAGAACCTGTTGTGTTTATTCCCACATTTTGAGCTGTAGTTATTTCAAATAATAAAACAAATGATAAAACAAATATTCCGGTAAATTTAGTCATAGCAGTAATTTTTTTATAAAAATACTGTAATTTTTTTTCTGTATTTTATTTGCTTTGGATAGGATTATGTATTCAGACAGTTTTTAAAACAAAAAAAATAAACTACTGTTTATTAGTTTATTACAACAAATTTAAATATGTGCGAAATGATGATTTTGCACATTTAATGTTTTTTTGAAATTGAATTAATGTAAAAAGAGGGAGTAACACCAACAAATTTTTTAAAAGCGGAGTTAAAAGTAGAGCGAGAGTTAAAGCCAACATTTTTAGAGATTGCTTCAAGGGTATAATTCTCATGTTTATTTTGTGAAATTAATCGGCATGCTTCTTTTACTCTATTTTGATTTATTAAATTATTGAAGTTTGTTTGGTATTTTTGATTAATTATTTTAGATAAAATATTTCTATTTGTATTTATTATTTTAGATAGTTCATCAAGGGTTAACGTTTCGGTGGTGAAAATTTTATTTTCGTTAATTTGTTTTTCTAATTCGTTGTAAATAAAAATTTCCTTTTCGGATAAGGTTTCTACTGTTTTGTCAATGCTATTTTTAGCAATTTGTTCTTCTTGCTGTATTATTTCTTCTGTTTTTTCAACTATTCCTTTGTAAGCAGTGTTCAATTTTGAGTTTGTTTTTAATAAAATTACAACAAGAATAATAAAAACGGCTAAAGCAGATAAAAGGATAAAATTAATAATCTTTCTTTTTTTCAATTGTAAATCTTTAAGCTTTTCGTTTGTTTCCAGTAATTCAATTTTCTGTTCATTTTTTTCAGTTTCATAAACCATAGTCATGTTTTCAATAACTTTTAATTTTTCTATGTCATATAAGCTGTCATTTAATTTGGTGTAATTGTTTAAAAAAACATATGCTTTTTCAAATAAACCAATCTGAGCGTACATTTCAGCTAATTGATTTAATGCCTGAGTTTTTTCTTGAAAAGAATTAGATTGTTCTGCATAATCTAAAGCAAGTAATGCGTTTTTTATGGCTTTGTTAATATCTCCTTGTAATAATAATATTTCTGAATATGTAGCATAACAGATAGATAAACCTGTTTTATTATCTAATTGAGTGTAATAATTTATTGATTGTAAAATAAAATCTATTGCAATATTATACTTTTCAAGATTTTTGTACAAAATACTTAAATTGGACGTAATTCTGGCAATTTCTGATTTATTATTAACTTGTATTCCTAAATCGTATGCCATATTGTAATAAAACAAAGCTGAATCGTATTGTTTTGTTTGTAGAAATACAGCACCTATATTGTTTAAAATGGCTGGAATTTGAAAATCATCATTTAATTTTTTTAGTTTATGATATGCTTCAGTGTAATATTCAAGGGTTTTTTGGTAGTTTTCTTGAATTAAATGTATAACCGCAATGTTGTTGTAAGTATAAACAATTCCTTTTTGATTTTCGGTTTTTTGATGAATTTTTAATGCTTTAAGGTAAATATTTAAAGCTTCTGTATAATTTCCAATATAATAATATGAAGTTGCTATATTGTTTAAAGATATTGCTTTTTGAGTTAGAGTTGCTTTTGGATTATTTAACGCTTTATTAGAATATGAAACAACTTTGCCATATTCAGCCATTAAAACATATAACCAGCCTAAACGATTTTGAGTAGAAATTATTTTAGTTTCAATTTTTAATTCAGAAAATATTTCAAGGGCTTTTAATAAAAAGTTTTCGCTTTGGGTATAGTTTGCCATGTTAAGGTTAATATTCCCAAATTGGTAGTAGGAAATCCCTATTCCTTTTTGATAATTTAAATTTTTTGATAAATTTAATGCTTCTTGAGCAAAAGTTATAGCTATATCAAAATCTATTTGTGTGTATTTATTGCTTGAATCTATTAAGTTTTTTATTGCAATACTGTCTTGAGCAGAAATATTAAAAAAAAATACTGAGAATATAAATATTGTTGATATTTTTAATCTATTCCGGTTCATTGAGTAGTTTTTTTTGACCTTTTGTTAAAATTTAGATGGAGTAAATTTTTGCATGAAAAAAACTTTTATTTCTATGATTGTTGTTTTTTTATTTACTGATTTGTAATAATTAACTGATTAGTATTTTCGTTATAGTAAGTTATGTATTTTCGTAAAGGTTTATCAGCCGGACCTTTTAAAACTGCCCCGTCCATAGTTAACGAAAACTCCGAATTACAACAGGTGTCAACTAATGTGTATCCGGAGCTGTCAACAGCAACTCTTCCGCATTCAGGGTCGTAGGGGCAGGCTCTGTCGTAAGCAAGAAAATCAGTTAAACCGTCTCTATAAACAATAATTCCACTAACTCCTCCCGTTATGTAAAGGTAGTTTCCAATAGCGTTTAATTCCATGAATTCGGGTTTGTCGAGATCTAATACAATGTTCACATAAACGTATGGAATTTTATTTTCGGAAGTATTGCAATTTATAAGTAGTATCGGAAAAATAAAAAAAAGTGTTATTTTTGAAAAAAAGTTGAATTTCATATATTTATTTTAAAAGTGTAAATTTAAAAAATTATGGACAAATATATTAAGTTTTTTTTGATAAGTTTTTTTATTCTTTGTTTGATTCCTTCAAAACAATTAAATGCACAGCCCGATGTTACACCAACACAAGTAGATCCCAACGGAGCCGTAGCAGGAATAGGGCAACAATTTGCAATTGCCGGCTTTAGGTCGCCTTTAACTAAAAAAGAACAACGTTTACGTAAAAAAGGTCGTAGATTAAGTTTATCCAGAAAACAATTAAACATATATAATCGCAAAATACGAAATAAAGAACTTAAATTTTTTGAAAAATTAAGATTTCCTTTTATTAAAAGAAAATATGAAAAGTTAGAAAATCTTCAAAAACAGGCAGATGCTCTAAAATATGATCGAAGTTCCTCGGCTCCAGCCGGTTCAAAACCAGGATACTTGGAGCCACCACCTAAATATCAGTTGTCTATAAAAGAAAAAGAGGTTATTAATAAATACGATCAAGATTCGTCCAGTTTAGATAAAAAAGAGTTAAAATTATATAAAAAAGCTGTAAAGAAGCAGGATAAAGCCGACAAATATCTATCTAAATATCGTAAAACACCTCTTGATGCTCAAGACTCTCTGCTTATTTCTCTTTATTTAAATCACCCCGATTCTTTGTCTTCTGCTGAAAAACAAGCTGCCAAAAAAGCGATAAAAGTTAGAAAACAAAATAGAAAGATTGATGATAAAATTAGAAACTATCAGGTTGATAGTGCTTTAGCTAATGGAGGTTGGGTTCCTGTTACTCAAAGAAATTTTTCACCAAAACGATTTTTTCAAAGGTTTAAACCAAAAGAAAAACCATCGAGATATGTTAGAAAACAAAGGCGAATAAACAGAAGATTTGGTTTAACAGACAGACAAAAAACAGCTTTAAATAACAAACAACGTATTGTTAGACCTGTTGATAGATATAGAGTTAGAAGAGCAGAAGTTAAAAATTATCTGCATCAAAAAAGAACCGAAAAATTACTCAAAAGGGAGTATATAAAATCTCTTAGTCGAAAAAATAAACGAACATTCAGAAAAAACGTAAGGGCGTCCAAAAAAAATCAGAGCAAATACGGAACTTATAAAAGAAATCAAAAATTTTTAAATTTGTTTAAAAAAAGACAATAAATTTGCACAAAAATAAAAAAAAATCAAATGTTAAAACATAAATATAGCCTTGAGGACTTTTTTGTTAATAGTTTAGGTCCCAGAAAAGTAAAATCGCCTATTAATTTATCTGAAGTTGATGGCGACGGTCTTTATAATTATCTGTTAGATGGAGAAAGAATATTGTATGATCCTAATATTCAGCATATTGAACAAATACAAAAAGAGGGTGGCGAATTAATCAGCTTTGAAAAGGCCGGTTCGTATGAAAATATTTTTTTTGACCCTAGTAAAACAAAAGTAGGTGTAGTTACTTGTGGCGGACTTTGCCCCGGCTTGAATAATGTTATCCGAGGAATAGTTATGGAATTGTTTTATAGATATAATGTTAAAAGAGTTTTTGGATTTAGATACGGTTACGAAGGATTGGTTTCCGAGCCTGGGCATCCATACGTAGAATTAACACCGCAAATTGTTGAAAATATACACAATCAGGGAGGAACAATGTTGGGGTCATCAAGAGGAAATCAAGATGTTTCTAAAATTGTTGACACCTTAGATATTTTAAATATAAACATCTTATTCACTATTGGAGGCGACGGAACACAACGCGGAGCAAATGCTATAGCAGCAGAAATAGCAAAAAGAAACCTTAAAATTTCGGTTATTGGAGTTCCAAAAACAATCGACAATGATATTAATTTTGTAGATAGAACCTTTGGTTTTGAAACAGCCGTAACCATAGCAAGCGAAATAATCAAAAATGCCCATTACGAAGCTAAAGGAGCATTTAATGGTATTTCAATTGTAAAATTAATGGGGCGTCAATCCGGCTTTATTGCTGCAAGTGCGGCATTAGCAACTCAAGAAGCAAATTTTGTTCTTATCCCCGAAATTGAATTTTCATTATTTGGCGAAAATGGATTTATTACTGCTCTTAAAGAAAGAATACTTTCCCGACATCATGCATTAATTATTGTTGGTGAAGGAGCAGGACAGCATCTTTTTGAAAATGAAGAAGTTAAAACCGATGCGTCGGGAAATGTTAAATTTAACGACATTGGTCTTTATCTGAAAGATTTAATTAAAGAAGAGTTTACTAAAGATAATATTCCTCATACAATTAAATATATCGATCCAAGTTACGTTATTAGAAGTGCCCCGGCAAATGCTTCTGACAGTAGATTTTGCATGCAATTAGCTCAAAATGCAGTTCATGCAGCTATGGCCGGAAAAACAGATGCCATTGTTGGTTACTGGAATCAAAATTTTATATTATTACCTATAAAAGCCACTGTAAAAGAGAAAAAACAAATTGATTTGGAAGGAGAATTATGGTGGAGCGTTCTCGAAACAACAGGACAACCATCACTTATGAAGTAAGTTATGAATAAAACAATTCAAACATTAAAATATTTATTTTCTGATTTTTTTGCTGCTGCAATTGCTTGGACCGTATTTTTTGCTTATCGAAAAATATATATCGAAAGTAGAATTTTTGGCGAAACTAATCTTATTTTTGATAAAAATTATTTTATGGGAGTAATAATAATCCCATTTTTTTGGTTGTTTATTTACTATATTTCAGGATATTATTATGAGGTTTTTAGAAAATCAAGGTTAAAAGAGCTATCTCAAACTTTTTCTATTGCACTTTTTGGCGTTTTAGTTATATTTTTTAAATTTATTCTTGATGATGAAATAAAAAATTACACAGATTATTACCAATCTGTGGTTTTTTTATTTTCAGCTCATTTTTTATTAACTTATATTCCCCGACTTTTTATATCTTCTGCTGCAATTAAAAAAATTCATCTTCGTAAAATTGGATTTAAAACTCTTTTAGTTGGAACAAATGGACAAGCAATAAAAGTTTATAATGAAATACAGGGTTTAAATAAATCGCCGGGAAATATTTTTGTTGGGTATATTAGTGTTAATGATAAAATTACTCTGGAGTTAGAAAAGGAGATTCCTAATATGGGAAAATTTAATGATTTGCCTGAAATAATCAATAATAATCATATCGAAGAAGTAATAATAGCAATAGAATCTTCGGACCATCATAAAATTCAGAAAATTCTGAACAAGTTGTTGCTTACCAATGTTCGAGTTAAAATTTTGCCAACAATGTATGATATTGTTTCGGGATATGTAAACTTGGTTACTTTATACAAAACGCCTTTAATTGAAATAAATAACAGACACTTGTCGGTTAAGCAAGAAAACATTAAACGAATGATTGATGTTGTGCTCTCTTTAATAGCTTTTGTTATTTTACTGCCCTTATATATTTTTACTGCAATAGGAGTCAAAATGTCATCTAAAGGGCCAATTTTCTACAGGCAAGAACGAGTTGGTAAAAACGGACGTCCTTTTAAAATCATCAAATTTAGGTCAATGTTTACCGATGCCGAAATAAACGGACCGGCTCTATCCAGTTCTTCAGATAGTAGAATTACTCCATGGGGAAAAATAATGCGAAAAACGCGTTTAGATGAAATTCCACAATTTATTAATGTTATATTAGGGCACATGTCGCTTGTTGGGCCCAGACCCGAACGTCAGTTTTATATTGATAAAATTGTACCTAAAGCTCCTTATTACATTTCATTATTAAAAGTAAAACCCGGAATAACTTCTCTCGGGCAGGTTAAATATGGATACGCTGAAAATATTGATCAAATGATTGAGAGAATGAAATATGATTTAGTGTATTTGCAAAACATGTCAATTTATCTTGATTTTAAAATTTTAATTTTAACTGTTAGAACTGTGTTTGAAGCATCAGGGAAGTAATTTATATTTTAACAAATAAAAACTTATTTTTATGAAAACTAAAAAATTTGCAGTTGTGCTTGCCGGAAATGGTGTTTTTGATGGTGCCGAAATTCATGAGGCTACTATGACCTTATATGCAATAGCCAAAAATAATGCTCAGTACGAGATTTTTGCTCCTGATATTAATCAGCATCATGTAATAAACCATATTACCGGTGAAGAAATGAACGAAACACGTAATGTTTTAATTGAGGCTGCTCGAATTGCTAGAGGCAAAATTAGTCCACTTTCTGATTTTAGTGCTGATATTTTTGATGCTATTGTTTTCCCCGGCGGTTTTGGTGTTGCTAAAAATTTGTCCGATTTTGCATTTAAAGGCTCTGAATGCTCTGTTAATGAGCAAGTTGAACAAGTTATTATTGCTATGCATAAACAAAAAAAGCCAATAGGGGCACTGTGTATTTCGCCGGTAATTATTGCTAAAGTTTTAAAAGGTGTAAACGTTACTATTGGCCAAGATGCAGATACTGCTACTCAAATACAAAATATGGGAAGTAGTCATTCTAATACAAACCATGGAGAAGTTACTGTTGATGAGCAAAATAATGTGTTTACAACTCCTTGCTATATGTTAAATGCAACTATAGTTAATATTGCTGATGGAGCTATGAATGTGGTGTCTAAAATGTTGGAATATATGTAAAAAAAAGGCAGCTTATTTGGCTGTCTTTGCGAAAAAATATTATTCTTCGTAAGGTACTAAATTTATTTTAAGACCTGTTTCAAGCATAAAATCTTCTACTTCTTCAACTTCTTCTTCAGCATCTTCGCTAAAACTGTTATAATACCAGTTAACTTCAATTTTTTTACCTCTATCTTTTTTCTTTTTTAAAAGAGAAAAAATATCTACTATGCTTTTTGATGAACTGGTGTTGTAATAATCGAGCTTAAAATTAAAAATAAGATCTTTATCTTGTGTTTTTAAAAATTCTTCGAGCCATGAAATTAAAGGTGTGAAAAAACTTAAAGTGTCTTCAAGATACGATTCTCCTTCGAGTTGACATATTCCTGTTTCTGCATTAAAATTAACAGTTGGAACGTAATAAGTGCCGTGATGTCCTTCAATATAAATATTTTCCATCTATTAACTTATTTATCATCTTTATAAATATCCACACTGAAAATTAAAAAAGAATGATGGTTATCAACTTCAATTATTTCATTATCAACATAATTATTTGCTGTTAGCACTATTTGAACTAATCCAATATTTCCTCCTCCTTTTTGCCCGGCAGGTCGTTTTCTGAGTTCGCGTTTGTAGTCTCTTAATTCTTCTCTCGAAAGGGTATTTATTTTAACACATTTATCTTGAGCAATTTTAGCATCTTCTCTAAAAGCCATGTTACCGGATATGAGCTGAAATTTTTCAGCATACTCCCTTATGATAAAAATACCAAAACCATTAAAGTTTGTTTTGTCATCAGTAATAACTTTATCGCTGGAGTAAAGAGCAATATTTTGAGCTAATTCAACAAAGATTTTAAAAATTTTTTTATTCAGTTTTGGGTTGTCAGATAAGTCTTTTTCTACTTTCTTTGCAAAAGCAGAAAGAACCGCACCGTCAAAAGCTCCTGAATAACTTATAGTTTTATAGTCTGCTAATAACTCTGTTAAGATATGTTTTGTATCAGAATTCATGCTAAAACTTGTTCAATAATCGTGCAAAACTAAATAAAAAATTTTAAAAAATGAAAAAAGTTTTATTTGGTTTTTCCTTCTTTAATAAAATTGTGTTTTTTGAAGGTTTTGTATAATAAAATTGTTTTTAAAATCTTTATTTCTTAAATTTGTTGTAAATGTAAAAAAAAAATTGTAAATTTTACTTTACTGTTGCAGTTTTATTTAAATCCTATTTTAACTAATTGATTTTAAGTGCTTTAATTATGAAAAAAATATACTTTTTTTTAATTGTTTTTATTTCTTTTTTTATCTCTGATGATTGTTTTTCTCAAAAAAATGAGCCTTTATTATTTAAAGATGGTTCAAATTTTATTTATAAATCTAAGCAAAGTTTGCCGAGTAAATCTGTATTACAAATTGGTTTTGATGCTCTTTTGCAAAAATATCCAATTTACCCATATTACAATTATTCTTTCTCTCAATCAATTTTTCTTCAATCTGAACTTGGAGTTTCTGATACTATCACAAAAATTTCTTTCTTTTTTGCCGGAAGCTCTTTGTCAAATTCAAATAATTGGGATATTTATATAGGACACTCTGCTAAATATGAATTCGAAAATTCTACCGATTGGATTGACGTAAATACTCTTACTCAAGTTTACACGGGCACATTTGAATCGCCCACCGGGCCCGGTTGGATTGAATTTGATATTGATGATTTTGTTTATAATGGTGTAGATAATTTAGTTATAGCCGTTGACGAAAATGCTGAAAACTACAATACTACTTCTGATAAATTTTATTCTTCGGGCTCTCAAAAAAAACGAAGTATTGTTAAATTTTCAGACACACAAAATATTGACCCCTTAAATCCCGGAACGGCGGTTGAATTTGATGCTTTTGTGCCTAATATTCGTGTTTTTTTTGGCTATCCGCCAATGCACGATTTAGGAATTGTTGATATTTCTCCTAAATTGGTTGTTTCCGGCGACAGCGTTTTCCCTCAAATTACTATTAGCAATTTCGCTCAATCTTACGAGGATTTATGGACGCTTTCTTTATCAGATGGTGGTGCATATTTTTATTCAATTAGTAATGTTGATACCGTTTTTGCTTATAATTCTTTTGTTGTTGATTTTCCTAAGTGGCAACCTGCTGATGGAACTTATTCATTAACAGCAATTTTATCTGTTGCAAACGACCAAAATTTACAAAATGACACTTTATCGCAAATTGTGCAAGTGGCAAATTCTGTTATTATGCAAGATGGCAGTTCATTTACTTGTTCGTCCCTGTTTTTTGATAGCGGTGGCAACAGTTTAAACTATTCGACTTACGAAGATTATACTTATACTTTTTTCCCTGCAAATAATTTTGCCCGTTTGCAGGTTAAGTTCTTAAATTATCAAATTGAAGGTATTCCTTACGATTATTTAATTGTTTATGATGGAATTGATACTTCATCTGAAATTTTGGCTACCATAGGGAATGATCATGATGTTAATTTAATTAAATCTACAAACACTGATGGTGCACTTACCTTTAAATTTATTTCTGACGGAAGTTTTGAGTTTGATGGTTGGCAAGCATACATAAGTTGTTTTTATCCTCCTTTACATGATATGGCTGTTGTTGATATTCAACCGGAGTTTGTTAATCTCGGCGATTCTGTTAGACCCATTGTTACGCTTAAAAATTTTTCTTATAAATACGAAAATTCTTTTGATTTGTGGTTTACTAATACCGACGGAACATACACCGGAACAGTTACATTTAATAGATACGTGGAAGGAGGTGATACTATTACTGTTAGGTTGCCAAATTATTCTAACAATGAAGGGGTTGATAATTTAACTATTGCTGTTAAACTTGCTGATGATGAAGTTTCGTCAAATGACACATTAACAAAATCAGTGAAATTTACTGTAATAAGCAATGCTTATGCGTGGAATACAACAAGTAATAATTTTTCTCAGGGAGCTGTAACCCTTCAACTTCCAACCGGATATCTTTCTCAAATTTCAAATTATCAAGATGGGTATATTACTGCTGCCGATATGGTTGGATATGAGTGGTATGGTATTTATGTTGCCGACGGACAGCAAACTCAACTTGTAAAAATTGATAAAAATACCGGAGAACTTACTTTTATTGGTCAAACTATTGATAATTTAACCGGTTTTGCCTATGATGCTTATAATCATATTGCTTACACTATAAATTTTAACGGCGATTTATATTCTATTGATTTGGGTACGGCACAAACTAATTTTATTGGTGGAAATTTTTTGTATCCAATCGGTTTGGCGTGTGATTCTTTAGGCTCTATTTATGCAATTTCTTTAAATAATCAATTGGCAACTTTAAATTACACTTCCGGAATTGCTACCGTTATCGGTGATTTGGGCATTGACCTTTCTTATTCTCAGGATATTGCTTTTGATAGAGATCAAAATAAACTTTATGGAACATTATACTGTAATGATTCCGGTTCGGGTTTATATTCTATTGATGTTACAACAGCCCAAACAATTTTGATTCAGGAGTTACCCGATAAATTTGCCGGTTTTGCAATTCCTTACTCTCCTAAAGGAGCAAATGTTTTGTTTTCGGTTGCCGATACTTTAAAGCCCATAAAAAATGCAAGTATTAAAATTGGTAATTATACTTTATATACTGATGAATTTGGCTTGGATTCTATTTTTCTTGAACCTGAAATTTATAATTATCAAGTAACGGCTTATGGTTATGATACAGTTTATAATTCATTGCAAATTAATCATTTAAATGATACTTTAGTTAACGTAGTTTTAACCGAATTACAACAATACACAACAATTTTTACAATAACTGATGCTTTTGAAAATTTAATTCCTGATGCAAAAATAACTTTATTTTTTGAACAAAATCCTGTTAAAACAGGCAAAACAGACCAATTTGGTGTTTTTGTTGCAGACAGCTTGTATCATTTTGAATATATTTATGTAATTGAAGCCGATGGTTATAAAACTTATATCGATTCCTTTTTGATTGATACTGCAAATATCGAACTCTCAATTATACTCAATGAAATAATTATTTCACCTTATGGGCTAAAAACACAACAACTTAATGGAAATGCCGATGTGCTTTTTAGTTGGAATAATAATTTTGATTATACCGAAAATTTTGAAAGTGGATATCTATCTAATAATTGGCAAATTCAACAATTTTGCCAAGATACAACAGCCAATACGCCGGGCTATTTTACTATCAATGATTATTCAAGCACTTTTTTTGAACCTTTCGGAAATTATCACGCCGGTTTGTGGTGGTCTTTTGATGAACAAAATGAATGGCTAATTACTCCTGAATTTGCTTGCTTAGATGATATGTTTTTATCATTTTGGTCTGTTTGTTACGAAGGTTCTAATAACGGTGATCATTATTATGTTAAGGTTTCGGCAGATAATGGTAATACTTGGACTGAATTGTGGGACGCTTCGGAACTTAACGGTAATTTTATGAACTATTATGAATATCCTTATCAGGTTGATTTATCTTCGTTTGCAGGCGATAATATCCAAATTGCCTTTAATGCTGTGGGGCAAAATGGGCTGTGGAATATTTGGTTTTTAGATAATATTTTAATAGAAACATCTAATGTTTCTACTTCGGTTGTCTTTGATGATTTTAGTTCGCAAAATGTTGCAAATGAGCAATATAATGATAATAAATCATCTTTTGTTTCAAGAGAAAATAATTGGATTTCGGCTTCTCCTAAAACAAAAGTAATTAAGTATTTTGGTGTTTTATTAGATGGTGTTGATCAGGGGTTAAGTATCACCGACTCTGTTTTTGTTTTCCAAAATTTAGAATCAGGTGAATATACCGCCGGAGTTTATGCTGTTTTTCAAACAGGCAACAGCGATACTGTTTATACTAAGTTTGTTGTAAACGATTATTATGATGTTACTTTCGAAGTTTATTCTTCATCATCAATGAATCCTGTTTTTGATGCTAATATAAATTTATATGATCAGGATAGTTTGTATGTGGCTAATACCGATAGTGCCGGAATGGTTTCAATAATTAGTTTGCCCGAAGCTTTTTATTTGTATTCTGTTTCCGACAATAATTATGTAAGTATTGAAAATATTGAATTTTATTTGAATTCTGATACAACAATAATAATTTTGCTCGATACTATAATCAATATTTCAGAATTTTCAAACGAAATAATTATTTTTCCTAATCCAACAAGTTCATTGATAAAAATTCAATCTGTAAAATTGTGCGATAATCAGACAGTAATAAAAAGTATTATAATTACCGATATTTCAGGGCACATTGTTGAACAAATAAATGAACCTATAACAGTTCAATATTTAGATTTAACACATTATCTCAATGGAGTTTATGTTATTGAAATTGAAACAGAAAATAAAAAAATTACAAAAAAGATTATCAAAAATTAAATATTAGTACATGTCATTTATAAAACAAAGTGAATTTTAAAGTTTATTGATATAGCTTCTGTAATTATTTCAATTATATTATTTTAACTAATTAGAACGAAATGTTGAAATTCTAAAATATTAAAAAAAGCAAAAAAACATTAATTGTTTAAATATTATTACCGTTTAAAATTATACTTTTGTTATCTTTGTTGAAATTAAAAAATGAAACGGATTAAATTTCAAGGAAAAAATATAGAATACGTAGTTAAAGGAAGCGGAAAAACCATTGTTTTTTTACACGGTTATATCGAGTCTTTGAATGTGTGGGACGATTTTGCTCAAGAGCTAAGTAAAAATTATAAAACAATAGCAATAGATTTGCCCGGACATGGAAATTCTGAAGTTATTAAAGAATCTCATTCAATGGCACTTATGGCAGAAGCAGTTAATTCTGTATTAATTGCCGAAAATATTGAAAAATGTACGTTAATTGGGCATTCTATGGGCGGATACGTAACAATGCAATTTTTAGAAATGTATCCCGAAAAATTAGAAGCAGCTTGTCTTTTTCATTCAACACCTTTTGATGACGACGAAGATCGGAAAAAAATAAGAGACCAGATAATAGTAGCAATAAAAGCCGGAAAAAAAATATTATTAGCCAAAGAACACGTTGAAAAAACTTTTGCACCTCAAAATTTGAGCAAATATTCAAAGGAAATAGGCTTTTTAAAAATAATTGCAGTAAATACATCAAACGAAGGAACAATAGCAGCACTTGATGGAATGAAAAATAGAAAAAATCATTCTGCAACTTTTAACAATTCTGTTATCCCATTATTATGGATTTTAGGAGCAGAAGACAATTTTATCCCAATTGAAGTTAAGGACAAAGTAAAGTTGCCACAAAAATCTGAGGTTATTGTTTTGCAAAACTCCGGACATCAAGGTTTTATAGAAGAATTTGATAATAGTATCAAAATAATAAAACAATTTGTGAAGTAATATTTTAAAAAAAATGTTTTAGTTCGCGAAAAAAAATTATTTGGCATAATTTAAAGACATTTATAAAATAATTGATTTAAAATACAACTGTTTTATATAGTTTAAAATAATAAAACTACTGCAAAATAAAATAATGATATTAAACAGTTTTTTTTGTAAAGTGTTGATTTTAAAGATATTTGATATTTAGTTTTATTTATAATAATTAAAAAATTTTTTTGGTATCAAAAAAAATTATAATTTCGGCACACATTTTAAGGAGAAATGTCCGAGTGGCTTAAGGAGCACGCTTGGAAAGCGTGTAATCGGTTAACGCTGATTCGTGGGTTCGAATCCCACTTTCTCCGCATTAAATTAAAAAATTAAGAAACAAATAAAAAATTAAAAAATGAAAAAAGTTTTAGCAATTTTCGCAATTTTAGGGCTTTTGTTTATAGGAGTTAACACGTACGCTCAAGCACCTGATTCAGTTAATGCTGACACGACTACCGCAGTAGCAAATGATTCTACAGCTGTAGATTTGCAAACTAATCAAGATGACATCGAAACAGTAGCAGCCGACGAAGAAATAGGTATTCACGATATTATTAAATCGAAATTTATCGAAGGTGGTGCCGGATTTATGGGAATTATTCTTATTTCTATGATTTTAGGTTTAGCCATTTCGCTTGAAAGAGTAATTTATCTTACATTAGCTTCATCTGACGCTAAAAAACTTTTAAATAAAGTTGAAGCTGCACTTGAAAATGATGGTATAGAAGGAGCAAAAGAAGTTTGTAGAAACACCAGAGGTCCTGTTGCAAGTATCTTTTATCAAGGTTTAGATAGATATGATCAAGGTATTGAAGTTGTTGAAAAATCGGTAATAACTTATGGAAGTGTTCAAATGGGTTTATTAGAAAGAGGTTTAACTTGGATTTCTCTTTTCATTGCCGTTGCTCCGATGCTTGGTTTTATGGGAACAGTAATTGGTATGATCGGTGCTTTTGATGCAATTGAAAAGGCAGGCGATATTTCCCCCTCATTAGTTGCTGGAGGTATTAAACAAGCTCTTTTAACTACTGTATTTGGTTTGATCGTTGCTATTATTCTTCAAATTTTCTATAATTATATTACTTCAAAAATTGATGCTATTGTAACAAAAATGGAAGATTCTTCTGTTTCGTTGATTGACCTTATTTACAAATTCAATTTGAAAAATAAATAATCAACTATTAATAAAAAAAAATAAAACTGAAACAGCTATTTTTTAATATTTAGTTGCAGAATATTTGCTGAACGTTTTATAAAAAAAATATACAGATGAAAGATAAAAATAAACTTGTAAAATTAATTGCACAAATCGTAGGTATAGGAACTATTGCTATTTCTGTTGTTCTTGCGTTTTTATATTATGCCGGAATTAAAGACGAAAATGCCTTAGCTTCAAACGTAGATTTGATGTTTACTTGGACTGTAATCCTGGTTGTTGCAATTGTAGCTTTTGCGTTCGTTATTGGTCCTATTGTGTCGATACTTAATAATCCGCAAACTTTAATTAAAGGCTTAGTTTCAATTGGCGTTCTTGCAGTGGTTGTTATTATTGCATACTCGCTAACTAATCCTGATGTTTCAAGAATTCAATTGATGGATAAAGATAAAATTGTTAATTTGGAAAAACAAATAACTTTTGCTGAGACCGGAATTATTTCTTTTTATATTTTTACCGGATTAGTTATTTTAGGAATTGTTATTTCTGAAATCAAAGGTCTTCTTAAATTATAAACGAAGAGCACTGTCTTGTTAAGGTATTCCAACGCAAGTTTGGTTTTGCGTTGGGTTATTTTTAAGGCTGACTCATAAAAAATATAGTTATGGCACGCAGAAAAACACCGGAAGTTAACGCCGGTTCTATGGCAGATATCGCTTTCTTGCTTCTTATTTTCTTTCTTGTTACAACAACTATGGATGTTGATTCAGGAATTATGAGAAAATTACCGCCTCCTCCTCAGGGGCCAATAGAAGACATCAAACTTAATAAACGGAATGTTTTTGTAATTCTTATAAATAAAGATAATCAAGTAGCTATTTCCGGGCAATTATCTGATGTGGGAGATATTAGAGAAAGAGTTGTTGAGTTTTTTACTAATCCAACCAATAACCCTGATTTATCAGAACAAATTCCTGTTTTAGATAAAAAAGATAATGAATTAAGCAAAGATAACCCCGATTTGGATAAAATTCAGATTTACGACAATATTATTGAACAATTAGGTACTTTTGTTAATATTACAAAAGGTGTTGTTTCGCTTCAAAATGATAGGGGAACAGCCTACGGAAAATATCTTGAGGTGCAAAATGAAATTGTGGGAGCAATTAATGATTTACGTGACGACTTAGCAAAACAAACCTGGGGTAAAGAATTTAAAGATTTGAATGAAGAACAACAGGATATTGTTACTACTATTTATCCATTCGCAATTTCTGAAGCTGAACCACGAAGTTTAGCAAACTAAAAAACTTTTATTATGGCAAAATTTTCTAAAAAATCTAAAGGCGATTCACCCGCAATATCAACGGCTTCGTTACCGGATATTATATTTATGTTACTGTTTTTCTTTATGGTTTCTACAACTATGAAAGAAGTAGAATATAAAGTTACTATTAAACTTCCGGAAGCCTCTGAGGCTAAAAAAATTGAAAACAAGTCGCTTGTTAGTTATATTTATGTTGGGCCTCCTAATAAATCTTGGACAGCTCAATATGGTACTAAACCTGTAATTCAGCTTAATGATCAAATTGCTAAACTTGAAAATATTCAACAATGGGTTGAAGAAGAAAGAGGTCAAAGAGATGAGGTTGATGTTCCTAAAATGACTTATTCGCTTAAAATTGACGAGGAGGTTGATATGGGAATTGTTACTGACTTAAAACAAGAGTTGAGATTTGCTCAGGCGTTAAAAATTAATTATTCTTCAAAACGAATTACTCAAAAATAAAAAAAGGCAGTTTAAACTGCCTTTTTTGTTTTATGCAAATTTTTCTTTCACTCCTTTTAGCATTATATCTGTGAGCTTTTGAATATCTATTTCATATTTTAAATCCCAGTCTTTTTTTGCTACCGAATCATCTAAGCTTGCCGGCCACGAATCTGCTATGGCTTGTCTAAAATCAGGATTGTAACTTATTTTAAAATTAGGTATATGTTTTTTTATTTCTTCATAAATTTCTTTTGGCGAAAAACTTATACCTCCAACATTATAACTTGATTGAACCGAAAGTTTTTCTTTGTCGGCTGTCATTAAGTCTATTGTAGCTTTTACTGCATCAGACATGAACATCATTGGCAAATAAGTATTTTCATTTAAAAAACATTCATATTTGTTGTTTTTTATTGCTTCGTAAAAAATTTCAACGGCATAATCAGTTGTTCCGCCACCTGGTTCGGTTTTGTAACTAATTAGTCCGGGGTATCTTATACTTCTTATGTCTAAATTATATTTTTGATTATAATATTCAACCCATCTTTCTCCTGCAATTTTACTTATTCCATACACTGTATTTGGTTCAGTAACAGTAAGTTGAGGCGAATTGTCGGGTGGGGTAGTTGGTCCAAAAACTGCTATTGAGCTTGGCCAAAACACTCTTGTTATTTCAGGGATTTCTTTTGCTAAATCAAGAATATTCATCAAACTTTCCATGTTGATGTGCCATGCTTGTAGTGGTATTTTTTCGGCATTTCCTGATAATACTGCGGCTAAGTGGTAAATTTGAGTTATTTTATGACGGATAACAAAATGAACTAACCGTTTTGTGTCTAAAACATCAAGTATTGCCCACGGACCAAGTTGTTTTTCTTCTTCTGCGGGTTCTTTAAGGTCGGTAGAATAAACATTTTCGTCGCCATAAATTTTACGGAGTTCCGGAACTAATTCGCTTCCTATCTGCCCTGATGCTCCAATAACTAATATTCTTTCCATAAGAGTTTTTTTTTTAGTTTTGAGCAAATCTATAGCTTTTAATTGATGAAAAAAATAATAAAAAACAGGTTTTTACAAGTATATTTTTTAGTTTTGTGAAAATTAAGATATGCTAAAGCTCGAAAAATCAAAATTAGTTTCTCTACCAACAACCATTTTGTTAGTTGTTGTTGTTGTTGTTATAAGATTTTATGTTTTTCCGGTCTTAAGTTCTTTTCCCAATAAAGTGCCTGATGAACTTATGTTTTATTCATCAAACGAATTATTTCAAATTATTTCAGAATATTCAAATTCAGATATCAATAATTATATTTTAACCTCTTTGGGCTTTGATTTTATTTTTCCTGTTTTATACGGGTTTATGTTTCTGTTTGTTAAACTGCTTTTATTCAGGTGGTTAAATATTGAAAGAAAATTCAAATTTATAAATATTATGGCTTTTCTTCCTGTTTTTTTTGATTTTACAGAAAATATAGGAATAATGTATATGTTAAAAAAACTGCCAAATTTTAATATAAATTTGGCAGAAATACTGGGTTTTATTACCTTATTAAAATATTTAACAATGTTTATTTTTGTTTTGCTTGTTATGATAATTGCAAATTACACAATTTCATACCGAATACGTCATTCTATACCCATTATAACAGGTGGTCAAAAAGCTAAAAAACAAATTTAGTCAATTAAACTTCCTTTGTCGTATTTTTCGGAGCTCATTTTTTTGCCATTTTCGTCCCAAACAGTCCATGTTCCGTCGGGAAGATCGTTATAATATTCGCCCTGATACATTTTTTTGCCGCTTTTATACCATTCAATTATTTTTCCGTGTTTTTTCCCGTCTGCGTAATTTTCTTGTAGCCAATTTTTGCCGTCATCAAAGTAATATTGCCATTTGCCTTGTTTTAAACCCGAATTGTTATAACTACCTTCGGATTCTATTTGTCCGTTTGGGTGGAATCTTATTTCTTTTGCAATTATAAGGTCATTGCCGTAATATTTATAAAAAATTTGAATTTTTGGAACACTATCCGGGTAATACATAGTAATTTCGGAGCTATCGTATTGCTGACAAGCTTGTATAAAAAAAGAGATTAAAAAAATAAACAGAAGTGATAATTTGGTTGTAAGTTTCATTATATTAAGGTTTTAAATTTTTTAGAAACAATAAAATCAGCAATAAATACAGTTAAAACACCAATTATTGCTCCGGCTAAATTATCAATTAAAAAATGCTGATGCAAATACATTCTTGAATAAGCCACTAAAAATGCTAAAATAAAGAAAATAACTTGTCCATAAGCTTTTTTGGGCGAAAGAAAAATTGCTGCAAGAAAAAAAGTTAAAAAAGCTGTTGCGGTGTGCCCCGAAGGGAAAGAATGTAAAAAATGCAGATCAACTCCATTTACCACATGAAAATTATAATCTGTAATATTAGAATTTTCAAAAAATCTTGCAGGACGTTCTGAATAAGTTATGCGTTTTAATCCGCCGGCAATAAATAAGGTTAAAATTGATGATAAAATACTTATAATTACTGCTCTTTTTTGGTTGGTTATCAATAATATAATTAAAATTGGAATTAGTAAATATCCGGTTCCTAGATGGGTAATATTTTTAAAGAAAACATCACAAAATGGGCTGTTAAATTTATTAATTGCAATAGCTATTTCAGGTTTTGAAAAAAAAACTAATAATAACCCTGAAACAATAATATATATTGTAGTAAAGCTTAAAAAATATTTTCCTTCTTTGAGTATCAAATTTTTGTTGCAAAGTAAAAAAATAATAATTACTAATCAAAAATTATTTAAAGAAAATCATCTTAACAGCCGTAAAAAGTTGTAAAACGCCAAAAATCTTCTTTATTAATTCTTCATTTATATATATATATATATGATATTTGAGCACCAATAAAAC
>JAFGXO010000015.1 GCA_016936595.1 Bacteroidales bacterium
ACAAAAAGATTGTATTTTAACCAAAATGATGCCTGTTTATGCAAATGGAAAAACGAAATTACAAACCAAGAAAAAACTGTTAGAAATTGCAAAAATGCTATTCCGTTTGCCTTTAGCGGAATACACATTATTAACCCCAAAATATTCAACTACATGAAACCGGGTGTATATTCAATTATTGATACTTATTTATCTGCTGCTACTTCGGAAAAAATCACTTACTTTGACCATTCAGAAACATTTTGGCGAGATATGGGAAAACCCGAAAGTTTTGAATCTTAATCAGATTTTTAAAACAACTTTACTAATTGAAATAATCACATAAACTGGAAATAAAAAATAATTTATGCAAAATACCGAAGTAATTTTAAAAGAAATAAACGACCTTAACACAAAAGCATGGATTAACAGATTTGAACTACCGGAACTTTCCAGACAATTTGCAGAACAAGCTCTTAAAATTTCAACAGAAAATAATTTTATACAGGAAACTAAAATTAGCTCTTTAAATATTATTATCACAAAAATAATTCAATCAGAATATACTCAATCAACTCTGAAAGAATTACTTAAAATAGTTGACTTTTTTGAAAATATTACACCCAACCAAAACTATGTTAATGCTTTAAAATATACCTCTGAGCTATACGAAAAACTTGGTGATTTTGAAAAAGCCTTGAAATTTTGCGAAAAAGCAATACAATTAGCCTCAAAATTAAATTTAATGCAGCCACTTGCCGATGCTTTTAGCTTGTACAGTGATTTATACTCACGCTTAAGCGATTGGCAAACAGCTCTTAGTTATCAGCAAAAAGCATTTAAAATACGAAAAAAATTAAAAGACAATAAAGCTACAGCTTCTTCGATGAATCTTATTGCAAGGATTTATTCTTTTTCAGGTAATTACAAAAGTGCCCTCGAAAAATATAATGAAACACTTGATTATAGGACTAAAATTAATGATATTGAGGGCTTAATGTGGACCCACATTGGATTAGCTTCAACATTTCATAAATTAAATAACCCAACAAAAACTGAATATCATTACTCTAAAAGTCTTAAAATCAACGAACATTTTAAAGACAAACGAGCCACACTTTACTGCTATTTTGGAATTGGTAAAATGAAATTAGAAAAAAACAATAAAAAAAATGCAGAAATTTATTTGCTAAAAGCCCTTAATTTAGCTAAACAAATTAATAATAAATTATTAGTTTTTGATATTTACGAAGCTCTATCTGAAACTTATGAAAAACTAAATCTTTACGATAAATCGTTAAAATATTATAAACTTTATCATAAAACAAAAGAAAGTGTTGTTAATACTGACTTGCAAAATAAACTAAAAAATCAACTAATAAACTTTGAAGTTGAACGATCTAAACGCGAAGCCGAAATATCGCATTTAAAAAATGTAAAACTTAAAAATGTTTTAGCTACAGTTGAAGAAAAAAATCTCCAAATTACCGACAGCATTAAATACGCACAAAAAATTCAATTTGCACTTATTAATCCAATGAATATTTTAAAAAATCACTTAAAAGACTATTTTGTTTTGTTTATGCCCAGAGATATTGTAAGCGGTGATTTTTATTGGCTTAATGTTGTAAACAATTTAATATTTATTGTAGCTGCCGATTGCACAGGACATGGAGTACCCGGTGCTTTTATGAGTATTCTTGGAATTTCTTTCTTAAATGATATAATTGTAACTCAAAATTTTACCGAAACAGATAAAATACTAAACCTTCTTAGAGATAAAGTAAAATTAGCACTTCGCCAAGATGATACAAATACTCACGACGGAATGGATATTTCGCTTTGTGTAATTGACAAAAACAAAAAAACGCTTCAATATTCAGGTGCATATAATCCACTGATAATGATTAGAAATTCGGAATTATCTGTTATAAAAGGTGATAGAATGCCTGTTGGCAAATATATAATTGATGATAAACCTTTTACAAAAAATAATATTGAATATTTACCAAACGACCAATTTTATATTTATTCAGATGGATATACCGATCAATTTAGTGATAGTAATTTTGAGAAATTTAAACTTATAAGATTGAAAAAAATATTTTCTGAAATACACAATAAACCCTCAATAGAGCAAAAAAATATTTTAAAAACTATTTTTGTTAATTGGAAGGGAAATAATGTTCAGATTGATGATGTATTGGTTATTGGATTTTCAATATCATAAAAAAATATAATTTTAAAATTGAATATTAAAAATAATTTTGTTTTGCAAAAGTTTTAACGCATATTAAATTACACCTCCATAATAAAAAAATAATTAATAAATATTCCTTATATCTGTAAAAAACTATATGCAAACGTATGCTTAAAGAAATGCAGAATTTTGCTAAAAAAATTATACATTTGTCAAAAACATTGGTTTTTTGAACATTAAAATAAAAATTATTTTATTTAACCCTAAACTGAATATAAACATACAATAAATGGAACGACACTCAAAAACTAAAATTATAGCCACGCTTGGTCCTGCCTCAAATACCAAAGAAGTGTTAAAACAAATGATACTCGAAGGTGTAGATGTTTGCCGATTAAATTTTTCGCACGATATACACGCAGTACATGCAAAAACCGTAAATACAATTCGTGAAATAAACAAAGAACTTGGAACAAATGTTGCTATATTAGTTGATTTACAAGGACCTAAAATAAGAATAGGTGAAGTTGAAAACAACAATATTACTATTGAAAACAATAAAATAGTTGAATTTACAAACCAGAAAATAATTGGTACTTCCGAAAAATTATATGTTGATTATGAAGATTTTGCTGTTGACATTAACCCGGGCGAAGAAATTTTAATTGACGACGGAAAAATTAAACTCGTTTGTACTGAAACAAACGGAAAAGATTTAGCAAAAGCCAGAGTAATTTACGGGGGAGAAATATCTTCTCGAAAAGGTGTAAACCTTCC
>JAFGXO010000091.1 GCA_016936595.1 Bacteroidales bacterium
ATTTAAATTTAAAAAATAATATACAATTCTGAGTTTTTTTTGCCAAAAATCCAACAATTTTACGAATTATTTTTATTTTTTTCAAAACTGTAAATGATTTTCTATATTTGTCGCTTAAATTACAAAGATAATAATTTTAAGATATGAACCTATTTGATCAAATCAACAACGACATTAAAGATGCAATGAAGACAAAACAAGCCGAAAAATTATCTGCATTAAGAGCAATAAAATCGGAACTTTTGTTACTCAAAACAAGTGGAAAAGATGAAATTTCGGAGGCTGATGCTATACAGATGCTCCAAAAAATGATTAAACAACGAAAACAATCTGCCGATATTTATAACGACCAGGGAAGAGACGATTTATTTGAGAAAGAGATGAATGAAGTTTCGTACATTATGCCTTATTTACCGGCTCAATTAACTGACGAACAAATTGAAGTTGAAATAAAAGCAATAATTTCAGATATTGGTGCTACTTCTATAAAAGATATGGGGAGAACAATGGCTGCTGCAAATGCAAAGCTACAAGGCAAAGCTGAAAGTAAAAAAATTGCCGAAATTGTTAAAAACATTTTAAACTCATAATTTTGTGTTTAAATAATTAGAGAAAAATTTATGTACGATAAATTAGCTGCACTTGATGGTATAAGATTAAATTTTTCTGAGGGCTCATTGTTTATTCTAAATATTACTTTAGCAATAATTATGGTTGGAGTTGCTCTTGGGATACGTTTAAAAAGATTTAAAAAACTTTTTTTAGCTCCAAAACCTATAATAATTGGCTTAATATCGCAATTAATTTTACTTCCGGCTTTTACTTTTTTATTGGCTATGGGTTTAAAGCTGCCTGAGAGTATTGCTCTTGGTATGATATTGGTTGCTTCTTGTCCGGGCGGAAATATAAGTAATTTTATTAGCTCGATGGCAAAAGGGAATGTTGAACTTTCGGTTAGTATGACTATGGTAACTACCTTAGGAGCAGCAATATTCACCCCTATAAACTTTGCTTTTTGGGGAAATATGTTTATAAAATTTGCTGTAAAAAAATACGAAGTATTGACACCTATTAGTATCGATTTTTTCCAGATGTTACAATCTGTTGTTATTATTCTTGTTATTCCTTTGATAATAGGCTTGCTTATTACTCGCTTTTTCCCTAAATTTTCAATAAAATCTGCTCCTTATGTTAGAAATGCTTCTATTGTTGTTTTTTTAGGATTAGTTGGAGTGATGATTTTTAATAATTGGGAATTTATTTTTGATTTTGTAAAATTAGTTTTTATTATAGTATTGCTTCACAATGCTTTAGCTATAGCAACCGGATTTTTTATTTCAGCTGCCGCCAAGTTAAAAAAGAATGACAGAAAAACAATAAGCATTGAAACAGGAATTCAAAACTCCGGCTTAGCTTTAGTTTTAATCTTTAACCCAAAACTTTTTGATGGTATTGGTGGGATGGCAGCAATTGCAGCTTGGTGGGGAATTTGGCATATTATTTCAGGATTAACCATCGGTTTTATATGGTCTAAAAAGAAAAATAGATAGTAAAAGTATGTTAAAATTAAAAAATATAAATAAAACAGGGGTAGGGCACAAAATTGCTCGAGTTGTATCGGATACGGTTCATAATATTTTCTTTTACAGAAAAATTACTGTAACAGGATATGAAAATGTAGAAAAAAACAAACCTACTCTTATTGGCCCAAACCATCAAAATGCACTGATGGACGCTTTAGCCGTTTTTTCTATTAACCCAAAAGTATATCCGGTATTTTTAGCCAGATCTGATATTTTTTTTAACGATTTTGTAGGTAATTTTTTAATTAGTATGAAAATATTACCCGTTTACAGAATTAGAGACGGAAAAGAAAAATTAGCTTTGAATGAAAAAATTTTTAATGTTTCGGTAAGTATTCTCGAGGATAATAAAACTCTTGTTGTTTTTCCCGAAGCTCAGCATACACCTTATCGTTCGTTATTACAACTTAAAAAAGGCTTAATGCGTATTGCGTTTCATACTGCCGAAAAACACAATTTTGATATTGATTTACAAATAGTTCCGGTAGGAATATATTATAAAAATTATTTTAATTATCGCTCTGATTTGCTTGTTAATTTTGGAAAACCTCTAAAAATAAAAGATTATAAACAACAATATGAAGAAAATAGCCAATCTGCATTAGTTGCTCTAAAAAAAGATATGAGAGAGGCTATGATTCCTCTTGCAATACATATTAAAAACAAGGAATTTTATAATGAATATGAAGCAAGCAGAGATATTTTTGATTTTTATATCGCAAATAAAGAAAATTTAAACCTTAAAAAACAGACTGATAAATTTAAAGCCGACAAAAAAATAATTAGTATTCTTGATGAATATCATGATGCTGAACCCGAAAAATTTATTGATTTTTCTGCAAAGATTAAAAATTACTCGCTAAAACTGAAAAATAATAATATAAAAGATTATTTATTTGATCAAAAACCATCATTTATAAAAACTTTTGGAATTTTTTTATTAACAGTTATTTTACTGCCATTTAATATAATTGGATTTATTAATTTTGCTGTTCCATTAGGTTTACCGGAAATTTTTGTAAAAAAATTTAAAGATGCACAATTTCATAGTTCAGTAAGATATGTTGCTACAATGTTTATTGTGCCTTTGTGGGGCATAATTGGATTTAGTCTTTTGTGGATTTTTACTAAAATTTGGTGGATTGGGCTTGCTTTTTTTGTTATACAAACACCATTTATGTCTTTTTGGCTTGAAATTAGAAAACTATTTAAAAAAACAGCAGGCAAACTGCGATTTTTATTTTTAAATTCAACTAAAAAATCTGAATTACAGCAAATAAGATCAGAAATTTTAGCTGTTTTTAAGAATATATCATAATTATATTGTTCGGTATTTTTTTGCCGAACAAGTTTTTGTAGTTCCTTTCCGTTTTATACAAATTTTTTGTAAATATTTATTGTATATAAAACTCAAATTTAGATGTGCAAAAATATTAATTTCTGCAATTTTCTAACTTAAAAAAATTTTAATTTAAAAAATAATTTACATCTAAAT
>JAFGXO010000092.1 GCA_016936595.1 Bacteroidales bacterium
TTCGGAGTGGATTTTGGAAGACGTGAAAAACTAAAACTTTAAACTGTAGCTTATTGATGGGATAATTGGAAAGAGACTTTGTTGATAAATCTGCCATGTACCACTGTTGTATTTTGAAAAATAAAAATACGGATTTTGCCTATTATAAACATTATATATATTAATGCTCCATGTCCTTATTCTGCTCTTTTTTTGTTTTATAAAATTTATTGCAATATCGAGTCTATGATAAGCTCGCATTCTGTAAGTATTTCGATCGGCATAAATAATTATCTGATTACTTGGCAACCATGTATCATTTCTCAAAGAATTTATTATATCATATCTTGCAACAGGCAACGTAAAAGGGAAACCACTACCAAATACCCAATTAGCCGTAAAAACGATGTTATCTTTAATTTTTTCAGTTAAAATAACATTAAAACTATGTAATCTATCGTATTTAAAAGGGTATTTTTTGCCATGATTAATATTCTCAAATTGTCGGATTGATTTTGAAAGAGTATATGAAATCCAACCGGTTGTATTTCCATATTTTTTTTCAATTAAAATTTCAATCCCCTTAGCCTCCCCTATTCCATTATGTTCTAATTTATCTGTCCATTCTCCAATTATCGACAAATATGTAGCTCCTTCTTTAAAAGCAACCAAATGTGTTAATCGTTTACAATAAGTTTCAACAGAAAGTTCATACAAATTATTTTTAAAGGATTTATAATATCCCAAAGTTATTTGTTTTGACTCAGAAGGAGGAAGTTTGATGTTAGCTGTAGCCCAAATATCCATTGGAAGAGTTGCAGCCCCGCTCGTTATTAAATGAATATTTTGTTGTGTTTGAGCATACGATGATTTTAAAGAATTATTGTCATTTATTTTAATCAACAAAATTACTCTTGGCTCGACAGACATAAAACACTTATTATCAGCTACATAGTTAGCAAGTCTTATTCCAACTTTAGTTTCTATAACATTACTTAACTTATAATTTGTTTCAAAATATGCGTTATATTCCACACCAAAAACTTTTTCATTTTTATAAACAGTGTCAATATTCTGATTTTCGGACAAAAATTTATATTCAGAAAAAGCCGGAATAAAAGAATGAAATGTTGTATTAAAACCAAAATCAATACTTAGCTTTACATTAACATTATATTCAAAATCGGTCTTAAAAATCAAGTCATTAATTCCGGTTTGTAATTTGTAAAAATATATTTCCGAATTGTCTGATGATTTTAAATCAATAATTTTACTAAATTTATATTTTGTATAAGCAAGAGTTGTGTTTGAAAATATTTTTGAATTAAAAACATGATTCCACCGAAATGAAAAAAGTTTATTCCCCCAGCGATTATTAATACTACCAATAGAAGTATTAAAAGACAGAAAATTATTAAGTTTATAAATATAGTTATCGCCTCCCTGATAAAAACTTAGAAACAAACGATTGTTAGAATTAATTTTATGTACTAATTTAAAATTAATATCGTAAAAATTATACCCTTGACTGTAACCGTTAAAAGATAAAAAAGTTAAAGGTTGAACAATTATCCCCAAATAAAGAGCCCTAACAGAAAACATAAACGCAGTTTTGTCTTTCTTTAAGGGACCATTTATTGATAAATTAGAAGAAATTGGGCTAAAATTGAAATTGCCTGAAATTTTATGCATGTTCCCGTCTTTCATTCTTACATCAAGCACCGAAGATAATCTTCCTCCATATTTTGCAGGAAACCCACTTTTGATGATTTTTGCCGAATTAATTGCATCTGAATTAAAAACTGAAACAAACCCTCCTACATGATTAACATTATATAACGGAACATCATCAAGCAAGATTAAATTTTCGTCAGTATTACCACCTCGAACATAAAAACCATTGCTTCCTTCATTGCCTGATTGTACGCCCGGAAGCAATTGTATTGCTTTTAAAATATCAGTTTCGCCTCCTAAGCTTGGTAAAAGTTTTATTTGATTTGTGTAAATTTGATGAACTCCTGTTTCGGTAGTGTTTGTTATTCCTTTTTGAGCAGTAATTATTATTGAATCAATATTATTACTCTGATACATCAAAAAATTTAATTCAGTATCAGAAGATAAAAATACTGTTTTTATAATAGTTTTGCAGCCTATATACGACACAGTAATAGTTACAGAATCATTACTTGGAACGATTAAACTATAAAATCCAAATTGATTTGTAAAAACAGCATTCTTAGTGTTATTAATCCTGACTGTTGCATTTATTAAATTTTCGGTTGATATTGCATCAGAAACATATCCGCTAATTGTAACGTTTTGTGAAAATCCGGTCAAAAACACAAAAATAAACACAAAAACAAATAATATTTTATTCATTAGTTTAAATTAATTTTATCTACTTCTTGCCCAGATTTTTCGGGATTGTTGAGAATTTTTAATGAGTGAGTTTGAAAAACTATAAATGAGAATTTCATCTATATAATTCATAATATTTTCTCTTTTGCAAAACAATATATTATATGCTAATAAAGTTTTATGTTACACTTATAAATCATTAGACCCAAGCCATCCATTTATTACTATTGTATCACAATAAGTATTGTACCCTGCAAAAATGCCGTAACCATTTTCAATATTTGAATATACTTGTATTGGTTCTCCAATTACAAACGGGTTATCTAAACTACCTTGATTATTTGTTTGGATTATTGTACTTTTAATATATTTATAATAATCCTCGGTTATAAGTTTTGTAGTAGTTATAAGCAAAAGAGTATCATCAAACGATAAAGAAAAGTCATATTCAAAAATCAAATTATTATTTCGCCCATTAAAGGTGTTATCATTAAAAAGCAAAAAAGACGGTTTATAATTAAGAAGTCCATCATCTGTAAAAATTGGTTCGTCGGATCGATAAGTAGTAATTGGATTGTAAATTGTTCCATCAGGATATACTAAACTTAATTTTGTTAAATAAAAATTTTGTATTTGGGGGTCATCAATAACAGACAAAATTCCTTTTGTATAATATACACCTAACCCGTCATTAGGGTCAAAAATTGCAGTATGAATTGTGTCAAGACTAATTATTGAAGAAGTTTTAGGTATTATAGTATTGGCTATTACGGTTTCAAAACCATGAGCAGAAATCTCTATTGTGTATTTTTTATCTTCTTCGAGTATTATGGTTGACTTGTAAATACCTTGTTCACTATAAATTAAATTTTCGACAAAAACATCGTCACAAAACAATTTGCATGTTGCATCTTCTACAAAATCATTTTTTTCGGAATTATAACTTAAAGTTTGAAGAACCATAAGAACTATAATATTTTGACTAGAAAAAATTGAATTTACAACTAATCTAGGTTTATTCTCCGGGAAAATAATATATACTTGCTTGTTGCACCCAAAAACTACAAGAATAACTAATAAATACAAAAATCTATACATTATTTATTTATTAATTTATATCCTACACTTAAAAAAACACCATTTGATAAATAAATAGCCGCAATAGTATTTTCAAAAAACAACCTGTAGCTCGGGAAAAAATCAGAAAAAATATTTAATCCGATTTTAAA
>JAFGXO010000093.1 GCA_016936595.1 Bacteroidales bacterium
CCGGTTGCTGATGTTGCAACTTTAAGTGATGTTATCGGAGAATGTTCGGCTACTGTAACCTTTACTCCTACTGCTACTGACGCTTGTGCAGGAACAATTTACGGCACAACTTCCGACGATTTATATTATGATGCCCAAGGCACTTACACAATTACTTGGACTTATGATGACGGAAACGGAAACTCTTCTGTTCAATATCAAACTGTTGTTGTTGACGATGTTACTGCTCCGGTTGCTGATGCCGGCAGTTTAACAACTCTTACTGGTGAATGTTTTGTTGATGAACCAACACACCCAACTGCTACGGATAATTGCGTAGGAACAATTACTGCTTCTACAACTACTACTTTCCCTGCCGGAACCGGTACTATAATTTGGATTTTTGATGATGGAAACGGAAATATTTCTACTCAGGAACAACAAATTTTAGTTGATGATGTTACCGCTCCGGTTGCTGATGCTGCAAGCTTAGATGATTTGTTGGGAGAATGTTCTGTTGATGAACCTACTGCTCCAACTGCTACTGATAACTGTTCGGGTGTAATTACAGGAATTTCTGATATTACTTTCCCAATTACTACTCAAGGTACTTACACTGTAACTTGGACTTTTGAAGATTTAAGTGGAAATATTTCTACTCAAACTCAAAATGTAATTATTGCAGATGTTAATAACCCAACAATCACTTGCGTTGATAATCAAGTTATTGATTTATTAGACGGTCAAACCAGTTACTCGGTTACTGCTACTGAATTTGATGCTATTGGTAACGATAATTGTAACGTAGCAAGCATTGTAAATGACTTTAATAATACCGCAACTTTAAATGGTGAAGCTTTAATCCCGGGAACTTACACAATAACATGGACTGTTACTGATGATGCCGGAAACACCGAAGTTTGCACTTCTGAGATTGTTGTTAATGCTTATGTAGGATTAAACAATATTAGCTTAATAAATATATCATTATATCCTAATCCTTCAACCGGTATTTTTACTATCCAAAATGCTACTGGTTTTGATATTGTGATTTCTGATGTTAATGGAAAAATAATTCTTACTAAAAAATTGGATAATAATACAAGTACAATTAACTTATCAGGTTATGCTAATGGTATTTATTTCATCGAATTTTCTAATAAAGATGTTGTAAAAACTATGAAATTGATCAAAAATCAATAAAAAATCAAATTTTAATGCGTAAATCATACGCATTTACAGAAAATTGATTTCATTCAACTAAAAAGAGGCTGTCTAAAAAAGGCAGCTTCTTTTTTTTATATTTTGCTTACCTAAAAAAACAAAAAGTATATTTTTTTTGCAATACAAAACTTAAATTAGCAATTTTAAACGAAATTACTTCGCTTTAATTACCAACCGTACAATAATAATATCTGAGTAAAGCAAAAAAATAAACAGAAAGGCTTCAAAATTTTATGTGCAAAATCGAAAATATTATACAAAAAAGCCTGACTTTTAAAAGTCAGGCTAATTTTTATTGGGTGATCCAACTGGGACTTGAACCCAGGACCCCAGGCTTAAAAGGCATGTGCTCTACCGGCTGAGCTATTGGATCGTTACATTTTTTTCAAATGCGTTGCAAAAGTAAAGCTATTTTTTTTATTTCCAAATTTTTTCGCATTTTTTTTTAAACTTTTAGTATAATGCTTTGAAAATTAGAATATAATAAATGAATTATTTTTTGCTCTTTTTTATGATTAAATAATTTGAGCAATTTTTTTCTATAAAATAACTTTATTTTTTTACTTTTGTAACTTAAAATCGAACAAATGGAAAACAAAATATTGGTACCGGTTGACTTTGAACAACAATCTATCCTGAATTTAGATTGGGCAAAGTATTATGCAAGCTTTAAAAACGCTCAAATAATTTTAACTCATATCATTGAAGAAAGCGGCTTTTTGAAAAAATTCTTTAAACAAGAAGGTTTTGAAAAAAAAATAAAAGACGAAGTTAAAGACAAATTAAAAATTATTTCTGAACAACATTTTACTAACGAACAACAATACACAATTACCGTTGAAACCGGTAAACCTTACGAAGAAATTGAAGACTTAGCTGAAGAATTTAATCCGGCAATGATAATTTTAGGAAGAAATGAAAACTCTTCGCAAACAAAAAGATACCTTGGTTCTAATACTTTACACATTATTAATGAAACCGACTATCCGGTTGTTACTATTTTCGGGAAAAATAAACCCGAAGATTCCGAAAAGACCATACTTTTACCCCTTGATGTATCTAAAAATTTTAATGAACAAGTTACTGTTGCTCTGGAATACGCAAAAACTTTTGATGCCAAAATTAAAGCTATTGCTATTGATTTTTCAGATAGTATTGCTCATGACGCTAAGCAACTTGTTAAAATGAACAAAATAAAAGACTTTTTTGAAGAAAATAATATCGAAATTGAAACCGAAATTATTGAAGGTAAAAAAGAAAACATTGCAAAAATTATTAACGAATACGCCGAAAAAATAAACCCAATATTTGTTATAATTATGCTTAGAGAAGAAAATAATTTTAAGCGCTTTTTTATTGGCTCTGTTGCTCGCGAAATAATTGAAAATTGCAATGCCCCTGTGCTTTCTGTTCAACCATGGGATAAAGAAAATGAGGTTAATCCTGTTTTTAAAACAATTGTAAATCCATTTAACATCTTGTAATTTTATGCTTTATCTTAAAAATGGAACATATATTAATCCTGTTACTTTTGAATTTTCTAAAGTAAACATTGCCGTTGAAAATGGACACGAAGGTAAAATTTATTTTACTGATACAATTCCTGAAAATGCTCAAATTATTGACTGTAACGGAATGTTTATTACAAAATCTTTTGTTGTAGGACACCATCACGCTTACTCCGGTTTAGCCACTGGAATGCCACCTCCGGCTAAAGCACCCCAAAATTTCTCCCAAATTTTACAATATGTTTGGTGGAACTTAGATAAAAAACTTGATGCCGACGAAATAAAAGCCTCTGCTTACGTTACTGCAATTGCTGCTGCTCTTAACGGTTCTACTTTTATTATTGATCATCATGCCAGCCCTTTTTCAATCAAAAATTCTCTTAACATTATCGCTAAAGCTTTTAACGAAGTAGGAGTTTCGCATTTACTTTGTTACGAAATTTCTGACCGAGATGGAAAAGATATTGCTCAAAAAGGCATTGATGAAACCGACGATTATTTGAAAAATAATCAGGGACTTGTTGGATTACATGCTTCTTTTACTGTTGGAAACGAAACTTTAAAAAAAGCTGCCGATTTGATGAATAAACACAATTCGGGCATTCACATTCATGTTGCCGAAGACATTGTTGACCAAGATTTATGCATTAAAGAACATCAAACTAAAGTTGTACAAAGATTAAACTATTTCGGTTTTTTATCTTCCTCAAAAACAATTCTGGCTCATGCATTACATATTGACGAAAACGAACGCAATATTCTAAATAATTCAAATGCTTACATTGTTCAAAATCCGGATAGTAATTTAAATAACGGTGTTGGTTTTTTTACTCGTAAAGGCTTAAATAACAACAATTTAATGCTCGGAACTGATGGAATGCACAGCGACATGTTTAAAAGCGCTCAAACTGCTTTTTTTGCCGGAAATTTGTTCGATTCGCCTCAACTAAACGACGTTTATTCGCAACTACGAAACAACCACAAATATATTGAAAAAAACAATTTTAAAGGCGATGGCAATAATAATTTAATTATATTTAATTATAAAAACAACACTGCTTTTAACCAAAATAATTTTATAGGACATTTTTTTTATGCATTAAATTCGTCTAATGTAGAACATGTTATATCAAATGGCGAAATAATTGTACGAAATAAAAAAATTACTAAAGTAAATCATTCTGAAATAATTGAATTTGCTAAAATACAAGCAAAAAAATTGTGGAACAAATTATAAACATTTTTTAACCCTTTTATAAATATTAAAGTTTCAATTTAAAGGCACTTTTATGAAAAAACTGTTAGCACTAATTTTTCTTATAACTATTTTTTTTCAGAGTTACTCGCAACGTGACTCCGTTTTGTTAGCCGAAGAACTAATTTATAATCAGGACTTTAATTCAGCCATCGTTTTTTACAAACAATTAATTTCAATGGATCCTAAAAACCCCGATTATTATGGACGCTTAGGATTTTGTTATTTAAACTCCGTTGAAAAAAGAGATAGTGCAATGGCTCCCTACAAAAAAGCTATTGAACTTTACGATGATTTATCGCGCAGAAAACGCAGAAGAGTTATGTCAAATCCTCTTGAACTTCAATTTTATTTAGCCCGTTCTTACAGAGTAAATTTAATGTTCGATTCTGCAATTATTGAATTAAACTCTCTTAAAACTAAAACAAAAAACAGAAAAATTTTAAAGCTAATAGATAACGAAATAAACCTATGCGTTGATGGACAAGAACTAATGAGCCATCCGGTTGATATTGTTATTAAAAACCTTGAACCAAACATTAACACTGCTTTTACAGAACACACGCCGGTCTTTTCTTTAGATGAAACAGAACTAATTTTTACTTCTCGAAAAAAACTAAATAATAATTCCGTGCTCGATTACGATAATGAATACGACGAAAATATTTATATCTCGAAAAAAGACTCTGCCGGAAATTGGTTGCCCCCTGAACCTATCTCAAACATAAATACTCCCGACCACGAAGCTACTATTTCTATGTCGCACGACCAATCAAAACTTTTTATTTACAAAGACGAAGACGAAGGATCTATTTATTATTCCAATTTTTCTAACCGACAATGGCAAACTCCAATAAAAATGGGGCCAACTATTAACACAAAATATCGCGAAACTCATGCTTCTTTATCTTATGACGGCACCACTCTCTTTTTTACAAGCAACCGACCGGGCGGATATGGTGGAATGGATATTTACATAACAAAACTTATGCCCGACGGTAAATGGGGACCGGCTGTTAATGTTGGACCCGGTATTAATACTAATAAAGACGAAGAATCGCCCTATATTCTTCCGGACGGTAAAACTCTTTATTTTAGTTCCCGTGGTCATGGTGGACTCGGTGGTTTTGACATCTTTAAAACAAATTTAAACGATTTTGGAACTTGGACAATGCCCGAAAACATCGGATACCCAATTAACTCTATCGACGATGATGTATTCTTTTTCCCAACTTTTGACGAACAAAGAGCATATTTTGCCTCAAAAAATGGCGACAACAACTACGGAAGTTCTGATATTTATTTAATGAAACTTCCGGAAATAAATAACTCTCCTTATGTTATTATGACCGGTAAACTTTCTGTTTGCGAGGGCGATTTGCCTCCTGCCGATATTCAAATTATCGACAACACAACCGACAATTTTTATATTGCAACCCCTAAAGATGAAAAATTTGTTTTTGTAACTCAAAAAGATCACAATTATACTGTTGTAGTTTTAGTAAACGAACAAGAAGTTTTTTCTGAAACTTTTGACGTTGACCCAAACTCGCCTAAATATATGATTTACAAGGTTATAAAACTCGACCCTGATGTTAAATGCGACAACATTGTTACACTTACCGACGATGATTTAATTAACCCAAAACGAATTGGACCTAATGGTAATATCTTTGATTATTTTGTTGAAATAGACAATATATTATTCCCATTAAACGGAGTAGGTCAAATATTTCCTAATTCAACTCTAGACACTCTTGTGAGTTTTTTAAACAGAAATCCTGAAGCTATTATTGAAGTTGGAGGTTATTGCGATGCTTCGGGCAGGGCAAGTTACAACCAAATTTTAGGACAACGCAGAGCTGATGCCGTAAAATCATATTTAGTTAGCCATGGCGTTGATGCTAACCAAGTTGTTGCTATAGGTTACGGCGAAGAAAATCCTATTGCTATTAACAAAAATGCCGACGGAACATGGAACAGAGACGGGCAAAAACTTAACCGTAGGGTTGAATTTAAACTTATTGAACAAGGAGACGAAACTCTATTAATTTGGGGAATGAAAATTCCGGATAATCTTAAAAATTCAACTTATAAATTTACTTATCAAAAAGCAGCAACAAACAACGCAGAAACAACTAACTAAATTGTTCCTTTAAAAAAAAATAACTCAAATTATCCATAAATTCAAAAAAAAAACACATACATTCAAAATTATTTATAACTTTGGTACGATTTTTTCGTAGTACATATTATAACCAAGCTATTAAGTCATGAAAAAAATAATCCTAATTTTAACCATAAGCTTTCTCTCAGCTTCTTTATTTTCTCAAAGCACTCAATTAGATTTTTCTATGCAATTTCAAAACACTAACCAACATCAGGCTCTTATATTTCCAAATCCAACTTACGATTTAGCTTTTAAAGTTCAATCATCTTCAATTATTACAAATATTGAAATTGTAAACATGTTAGGTGCAAGTTTATACAAAAAAACAATAACAAATTATTCGCTTAATGAAATAACAATACGTATGCCAGATTGCGATAAAGGTGTTTATATGGTTAAAGTAACTTTTGATGACAATGACACAATAATTAAAAAACTATTATACAGATAATCAAGTATTTAAATACTTTTCTGCGGCAGATAAATCAATTAAATCATGCTTTTGTTTTAATTCATCTATCTGCTTTTTTATTTTATTTTTAAAAGATGATGCTTCTTTACTTTGCTTATTTACAATTCTATGATTAATATTTTTGAGCAAATTTTTCGATAATTTTAATTCATCTAACATTTTATTTGAAAAAAAAGCTGCCTCTATTTTTTCCCAAATATAATCTACCGACGATGAATTTAAATGCGTCATATCTCCGGCATAAAACCGATAATCTCTTAGCTCATCTAATACAATTTCGTATGCTGGAAAATAATCAACAAAATCAAACATATTTACTAACTGATTTACAGCCAAAATTAAGGTTGATTTACTTACTTGGTTACCTATCGCTCCATCTTTTAAATGCCTCACCGGGCTAATTGTAAGAATAATATTAATTTTGGGATTAAAAATCTTAATGTGATTTAATATTAAAATATAAGTTTCAACAATTTTATCTACCGTTAACAATCTTCTATTAAATTCCTCAGAAGGTAATTTATGACAATTAGATACAATACTTCCACTCTTTACAAGTTCGTAAACCCATGATGTTCCAAAAGTTATAAATAAAAAATCAGCATTTTTTAAAAAATCATAAGCATGCAGCAAATTGTCATTCATCATTTTTAAAACAACTGTTTTATCAGTACCCGAAAAAACGCCATGGTGTGCAAAACTATGCCATTGCTCATTAAAATAAAATAAATCTTCTTCTGTAAAAACTCTTTTACTTAATAATAAATCAAACCCTTCTTTTACTGAACTTGGATTATAAATAATGCCAAACGGGTTAATTAATGTTTTAAAAAACAAATCTTTAAATTTATTTCCAATGTTCTCGGTAAAACAAGAACCAATAAAAATAATAGATTTGGTATAATCAATTTTACTTTTATATGCGGGTATTTTAACAGGTGTAAATAAATTCATATCTATTAAATCTTCAATTTCAACAAATTTAAACTTTTACGATTTAACAAAAAAAAATATCTTTGTAAAAACATAATAATGACAACAATTAAACATCTAATTACATTTATTGAACAACAATTTCCACCACAAGTTCAAGAAAGTTATGATAATTCCGGAATAATTACCGGCAACATTAACGATATTTTAAAAGGTGTTATTTTAACTATTGATATTGACGAAGAAGTAGTACAGGAAGCAATTGATAAAAATTGCAACATGATTATTGCTCATCACCCAATTATTTTTAGACCTTTACATTCGTTAACAGGCAAAAATTACATCGAAAGAACTGTGATTAAAGCAATAAAAAACGATATTGCAATTTACGCAGCTCACACATCTGTTGACAACTCTTATAACGGATTAAACAAAATTATTTGTGATATCTTAAATGTGAAAAACACAAAAATAATTGACCCTAAACCAGATTTATTATACAAATTAATAACATTTGTGCCATCTGAGTACGTAAACCAAGTTAAAACTGCAATTTTTGAAGCCGGTGCAGGCAAAATTGGAAATTACGACTCTTGCAGTTTTTCAACAAAAGGAACCGGAAGTTTTAAGGCCGGAGATAACACAAATCCATTTGTTGGAAAAAAAAACATTCAGCATTTTGAAGAAGAAGTTAGAATTGAAACTATTTTTCCTTCATTTTTAAAAAATAAAATTATAAACCAACTGATAAATTCTCATCCTTACGAAGAACCTGCTTTTGATATTTATCCTTTAATAAACAAACATCAACAATTTGGAGCCGGACTTATTGGCGAATTAAATACTGAAACAGACGAAATTGAGTTTTTACAACAAATTAAACAAAAACTTAAAATAAAATGTTTGAAACACTCCGAAATACTTGGAAAAAAAATAAAAAAAGTTGCCGTTTGTACCGGAGCGGGAAGTTTTTTAATGTATAAAGCAATGACTCTAAGAGCCGATATATTTATTGCTGCCGAATTCAAATATAATCAATTTTTAGATGCAAAAAACGAAATTTTAATAGTTGATGCCGGCCATTACGAAACAGAAATTTTTATAAAAAATATTTTTTATGAACTTATTACCAAAAATTTTACTAATTTTGCAGTCGAATTTTCTCAAAAATTCTCTAATCCTGTTAAATCATTGTAAATAAACTAAATACACATATAATGTCTGAAAAAGAAACCAAAGAAATTACAGTGAACGAAAAGTTATTGGCACTTTATAAATTACAAGTAATAGATTCAAAAATTGATGAATTAAGACGACTAAGAGGCGACACCCCTCTTAAAGTTAAAGACATTGAAGACGAAATAATCGGACTGAAAACACGTAAGGAAAATATTGAAAATGAAATCAATATTTTATCTGAACAAGTATCTGAAAAGAAAAACATCATTAAAGATGCAAAAGAAAAATTAAAAAAATATGCAGAACAACAAAACAAAGTTAGAAATAACCGCGAATTTGAAGCTATCAGCAAACAAATTGAATACGAAGAACTCGAAATACAACTAAGCGACAAAAGAATAAAAGAATATTCTGCTCAAATAAAAGAAAAAGAAGAAAGTTTAGCTATTGTTGACAACGATATTTTAGAAAAAGATGCCGACTTTTCAAGTGCTAAATCTGAACTTGACGGAATTGTTGTTGAAACTGAAAAAGACGAACAACATTTAAAAGATGTTAGAACAAGTATTGAAGAAAAAATAGAAAAAAGATTACTTAAAGCGTATTTAAGAATCCGAAAAGGTGTTCATAACGGATTAGCTGTTGTGCCTATTCATCGCGAAGCTTGTGGTGGTTGCTTTAACAAAATTGCTCCTCAAAGACAAATTGATGTTGCAAGCCACAGAAAAATTATTGTTTGTGAATTTTGCGGAAGAATATTAGTTGATGATGAAATTGTTACTAACGTTGAAGAAGACGTTAAAGATATGAACATTAATTTATGGGAAGACTAATTTTTCCTGTTTTAGTTCTTTTTTTAGGCTAATTTTTTTGTTTTTAAAACTGTTAATAAAAACTACTACTTATATATTAGCTTTTAAAAAAATTAAACTCAAAACAATATTATGCGTTTTAATCAACTATTTAACTAAATAACTAATAATTTCTTATATGAAGACTTTAAATTTTTCCGATCCTGCAGAAAAATACACTCTTTTTTTGCTCTCATCAAATGATGATAACTTTGATGACGACGAAGACTTTTTAGACGATGATTTTGACTTTGACGACGACCTCGACATTGACGAAATTCTTGAAGAAAACTTTGTTTTAGATGATTTAACCGACGACGAACTTGATGAACTTTTTGACTCTGACCTTGACTTAGACGATGATGAATTAACTGACGAATTTCAGGAATTTGACGAACTTGAAGAAGCAGACGAAGAAGAGTTAAAATCTATTTTAAGCGAACTTGATATAGATGATATTGATTTGCTTGATGACGAAATTGACGATACTATAAACGATGACTTAGATGAAGAAGAATTTGATAACGACGACAATTTTTAACACAAACTTTTCTTTTTTTGAAATTGTTTTGCAAACCATATTTATTCAAAAGATTTTAATTTTTTAAAATCTTTTTTTGCTTTTTACAAGCTGACAATTAATGTACCAAAATTTTTTATTATGAACAAACAAATAAATCCTCCGGAAAACAAAGAAGTATATCACTTTATTGAAGAAATTATACGCGAAGATTTAAAATCTAATAAATACAATAAAGAAATCCATACTCGCTTTCCGCCCGAACCTAACGGATATTTACACATCGGACACGCAAAAGCTATTCTTCTAAGCTACGGTTTAGCCGAAAAATACAACGGAAAATTTAATTTGCGTTTTGACGACACAAATCCCGACGCCGAGGAAACCGAATACGTAGAAGGTATTATTAACGACGTTAAATGGTTGGGTGCAAACTGGGAAAACAGAGAATTTTTTGCATCTAATTATTTTGAACAACTTTATGAATGGGCTGAAATGCTTATCAATAAAGGAAAAGCATACGTCTGTGAACAAACCCCCGAACAAGTTTCTGAAAACAGAGGTACTCCTCAAGTACCTGGCAAAAGCCCATTCAGAGATCGACCTATTCAAGAAAGCTTAAATTTATTCCGAAAAATGAGAGCGGGCGAATTTACTGAAAATACAATGACTTTAAGAGCTAAAATCGACATGGCTTCGCCTAACATGCACATGCGTGACCCTATTATGTACCGAATTAAACACAAACATCATCACCGTACAGGTGATAAATGGTGCATTTACCCAACTTACGACTGGACACACGGACAATCTGACTTTATCGAAGGCATTACTCACTCTCTTTGTACTTTGGAATTTGAAAATCACAGACCTTTATACAATTGGTATCTCGACCAATTAGTAGAACAAGGGGCTTACAGACCCCGACAGATTGAATTTGCTCGATTAAACATTAATTACACCGTAATGAGCAAACGTAAACTTTTACGCTTAGTTAAAGAAAAATACGTTAACGGGTGGGACGATCCTCGTATGCCAACTATAACAGGCTTACGCAGAAGAGGTTACACACCTCAATCTATAAAAACTTTTGCCGAAAAAGTGGGTATTGCTAAACGAGAAAACGTAATTGATCTTAGCTTGCTCGAATACGCTATCAGAGACGATTTAAACAAAACAGCTCAACGCGTTATGGCGGTTATTGATCCTCTAAAAGTTATTATCACTAATTACCCCAAAGATAAAACCGAATTTCTTGAAGCCATTAACAATCCCGAAGACGAAACAATGGGAACCAGACAAGTTCCTTTTTCAAAAGAACTTTTTATTGAAAAAGACGACTTTATAGAAAATCCTCCTAAAAAGTTTTTTAGATTAGGAATTGGCAGAGAGGTTAGATTAAGATACGCTTATTTTATTACTTGCAACGATATTGTTAAAGATGAAAACGGAAATATTACCGAAATACATTGTACTTACGACCCTCAAAGCAGAGGTGGAAAATCTCCCGACGGACGTAAAGTTAAAGGCACTCTTCATTGGGTTGATGCTAAAAACGCTATCCAAACTGAAGTTAGATTATACGACAGACTTTTTATCAAAGAAAACCCTGAAGACGTTGCAGAAAACGAAGATTTTATTAATAATCTTAATCCTGATTCATTAATTACTACTAAAGGATTTATTGAACCTTTTATTAAATATGCAAAAATACAAGATAAATTCCAGTTTGAAAGATTAGGCTATTTTTGTGTTGATAATGACACAACCGAAAATAATATAATATTTAACAGAACTGTTACTTTAAAAGACAGTTGGGCTAAAAAATAAAAGTTTCAAAAACTTAAATAAAAAACGTCAGATAGTAAATATTCTGACGTTTTTTTTATCTCCGCCAATATCAAGGTTATTAATATCAAAAAAACTTTCTTTTTTTGAAAACCCAAAATTTATTCTCTAAAAACATCAATTAAAAAAATAATAAAAAAATAGCAAAATCTAAAACACAGATA
>JAFGXO010000094.1 GCA_016936595.1 Bacteroidales bacterium
AAATAATAATAAACTGTAATAATGCTTAAATCCTAATATATCAATGTTTTTAGGAGTTTAAAGTTTATTGTTTTTTTTGACGAAAGGGGTATTTTGAAAAAAAACTGTTTAGCAAAAGGTTGTTTGTCAGACAGTTTTACGATTATCAAGCCCATTAACTCCGGTAACATATAAATCAGGAATCATAACTAAAGGTGGTTTAAATGTTAATGTCGAAATTTATTGCGGGTTTGAGTTTTCAAGCGATTCAATTTTTACGCTTGTTTTGTAGTCTTTCTTTAATAGCATGAGTAATTGGTTCGGTTTTTAGCCATTTACTTCTCCACAAATGGGGGAATATTTTTGCCCAAACTTTAAAATCGGACTGTATAATTCTATTAATAAAAACTGCTTTTTTAATATCCTTAGGTTTTTGATCTATATTAAAAAGTAGTTTTAAAAATTCGGGGTTGTTTAAAAAAGTAAATTCAATTGATGCCCAAAATTTTGCGTTAATTTCCATAAAAACAAAGTCATCACGTTTGTTACAATATTTATATTCGGCTAACCCCCAGCCTGAATAACCAATTTTTTCTACAATTCTTTGAGTGTATTCAAAAAGTCGCGGGTCTTCCCATCTTTCCAACACAACAGCCGAACCGCCATGATACGGAACGCTTATTACTTCTTTTTGAGCAAAAGCAGTAATAATTTTACCTTTATCTGCCAAGTAACCAACCGAGTAGGTTCCAACAGTTGCAATAAATTCCTGATAAAAAACGGTTTTTGATTTTATTTTTTTCAATTCTTCGGCACTGTTTACTATTCCACGTTCGCGGTAAGTATCTTCTCGTAAAGATTTATAAAACAGCGGAAAAAAATCCAAATCTTCTTTTCGAGTGTAGGTTCTTGGGATTGGTACGCCTATACTATCAACAACACCTAAAGTTTTAATTTTATCGTAGGTAATAAAATTATTTTCCGAAAAATTTAATTGTCCAATTTTTAAGGAATCATTAGCCATAAAATACACCGAAGTACTTACAGCTCCACAAGGAATTACAATGTCGAATTGTTTATTTTTTTCGTACTTTGACGTTTTATCATAATACAGTTCGTGCCTTTTTGTTTTGTTTAAAAATTTAGCAAAGGTATACGATTGTTCCTTATTGGATTGTAAAAATAAAACTGTTTCCATTAAAAATTTTTATGTTTATGAGCAATATAAATGCCAAATTTACTTTAAAGGAAGTAAAAAGTTGTTTTTTAAAGCTATCAATAAATTTGCACCTTCAAAATTTAAAATTTGTACTCTTCTATATACTTTATTATAAATATTATAGTTCAAAAATTAAGGTAAAAATTGAAAGACAAAAATACGCAAATTCAACCTTTAAAAAGAAAAATGTTAAAAAAAATAATCATTTTATTAAAGAATACATTCGTCCGGGTAAAGATTTTACAACACCTTTAAACTCAAGGTTAAATAATGTTGCAAGCACCATATTTATTGGCAATTTAGTATCGTAAGCAATAACATCAACGTTAACGGTTTGTTCAATTTGCAGCAAATCAACAATTTTTTGTTCGTCATTTGTGAGCTCAGTAAAAATTGTGTTTTGCACAGGTTTATGTTTGCTTTTTTCCCATCGCAAGTTATAAATCAAATCGTTGGCATTTTCAATTAAAGCAGCTCTGTTTGTTTTTATCAAAAAATTACAACCTTCGGAAGATTTATCACCCACCCTACCGGGGAAAGTGTAAACATCTCTGGCATATTGCACAGCATATTCAGCAGTGATAAGCGAACCACCTTTAGCCGCCGATTCTACAACAATAACAGCTTCGGACATGGCTGCAACAATGCGATTTCGTTTAACAAAATTTGAAGGATCTATTTTAGCCTTGAACGGAAATTCGGTTATTAAAGCTCCATTTTTAGTGATTTTTTTTGCAAGTTCGCGATGTGCTGCCGGATACATTGTTGATAAGCCATGACCAAGAACAGCAACGGTTTGCAAACCATTTTTTAAAGCAGATGTGTGTGCACAATAATCTACACCGTAAGCCAAACCACTAACAATAACAGGGTCAAAGCCCTGACTTTTAAGCCCTTGCACTAAATTATTACAATTATCGTTTCCGTAATGACTCATTGATCGAGTTCCAACAATGCTTATAATTTTTTTCGAGTTAAAATTCATTTCACCAAGCATATATAGCAAGAGCGGTGCATCATCATTTTGAACTAATTTTTTAGGATATTCTTTATCTAAATAAAATAAAGTTTTTATCTTATTATCATTTATAAACTGAAGTTCTTCTTCGGCTTTTTTAAGAACTTCGTCGGGTTTTATTTTTGATGCAATAAATTGACCAATCCCCGGTATTTTTTGCAAAGTACTTTGTTTTTCTTTAAAAACTTGTTCAGGGCTTCCCACATAACTTATTAAACTTCTTGCTTTTATTGGTCCAACACCCGGAAGTAAACTTATAGCAATTTTATACAACAACTCCTCCACCCTATACTATTTTTTTCTATTAAAAATTCCGAAAAACTTGCCCCATTTTATTGCTCCAAGAGTATCAACAGTATTTTTAAACCATTCAAAATATAATGCTACAAATAACACAAACGAAAACAACCATAATATTATAATATTAAAGGTGAAAGTTTCAAAAACATAATTCCCAACATATTTTTTAGCGGCATAAAATTGAGCTCTACCAAAATTTGAATCAGAATCTTTGTATATAGGGTCTTTTTTTCTAATTATTTGATTATCATAATGAACAAGCATATCAAGTTGCATTTTATCGAGTACAAATTCGCTTAATTTTTCGTTATGATATTGTTTTTTCAGTTCTATCATTTCGTCTTTACCAAATTCATCAACTAATTCCTGAAAACGTTGATCTTTAAGACTTGTTATTTCATTAGATCGTGTATTAAAAAAGCCTCTTATATCTTCGAGAAAAATTATTGTTGAATCAGCTATTGCATCGTTGAAATTATTGTAAGTTAAGTCATTTACTAAATCGAATTCAAAATCTTTCAATTCAGGCAAATTTAACAATTTATTTATCTCATTTTGAAGAGTTAACAAGTAATTTTCGACAACAATTTTATTTGTAGAATCAGCTATTCCAACCTGACATTTTTGAACATATAATTTTAACTCAGGAACAAGATAAGCCGAAATAAAAAGGGCTTCGCTTTTTTCCTTATCGTATTCAAAAAAGTATTTCTGAAACTCATTATCTTTAAATTGTTTAACAGCAATTGCTTCGTATGCCCAACGCGAAAACATAATATCGCCAATAAAAGGCACATATTTTTGACTCGTAATATACGGATGAATATCATCATATTTTATCATTGCTCCGCCAAGTAACATTTGAGGGACTAAAATTAAAGGAATAAGAATATAAATTGTTACTACATTTTTAAAAGTTGAAGAAATATTTAACCCTAAAATATTACAAACAGCCGCTGTTGAAAATAATGCTAACCAATATGGAAACATCATTCCCTTTATGCCCAACATTAAATTGCTAATTAACACAAAAGCAAACATCTGATAAGCAGATAAAGCCAACAAAATCAACAACTTAGAAGACAAGTAGCTAAAACGACTAAGATTTAGGAATTTTTCGCGTTCAAGAATTCTCCTGTCGCTAATTATTTCTTCGGCACTAACTGACAAACCTAAAAACATTGCAACAACAACCGACATAAAAATAAATATCGGAATATTTATATTATCGGCAAAAACATATAAACCATTTTCGCCAATTTTTTTGCTAAAAAAGGCCAAAATTAACGCAAGCAAAGGAGGTTCAAGCAAATTAATAAGCATATATTGCATGTCCGAAAGCTTAGATAGAACATCGCGTTGAACAAAAACTTTAAATTGTTTAAATAAAGAGGGAATTTTAAAATCGGTTTTAGGCAAAGGAGCCTCGAAAGCTTTTTTAATTCGGCTTCGTTTTTCGAGATTAACTCTAAAAAGAGTGTACCATTCAACCGGACTTGTTTTGCGTTCCTGAGTGTATTTTCCATACTCATCAACCATTTTTTCTTCAATGATTTCAAGAACTTCTTCGGGGTGAACAGTACCGCAAACCGAGCATTCGATTTCTGTCGAATCGGCAAAACTACTTATTTCTTTAAAATAAATTATAGCATCTATCGGGTTCCCCTGATAAATTGGGTGTCCGCCTTTATCGAGCAGCCAAATTTTGTCAAAAAGTTTATAAATATCCGATGATGGTTGATGGATATTAACAACAACAAGCTTACCTGTAAGTGCCTGATGTTTAAGCAAATCCATAACAATTTCGGAGTCTGTGGAAGATAAACCGGAAGTTGGTTCATCAACAAACAAAATACCGGGCTGACGTATTAACTCAAGAGCAATATTTAGTCGTTTTCGTTGTCCACCGCTAATAAATTTATTCAAAGGATTGCCTACTTTTAGGTGTCTGATCTCAAACAAATCGAGTTCTTTTAGAACTTTTTCGGCAGCCTGAACAATTTTATCTTCAGTATAAGAGCCAAAACAGAGTTTTGCGTTATAGTATAAATTTTGATAAACAGTTAATTCTTCGATGAGTAAATCGTCTTGAGGTACAAGACCAACAATACCTTCGAGTTGTTTTTTTTGGCTCTGAATATCCAGGCCATTAATAGTAATTTGTCCGCTATTAAGAGGATATTTTCCGATTAGTAAGTTTAAAAGAGTAGATTTTCCGGCACCGCTACCGCCCATTATACCAACAAGTTGTCCGGATTCTAATTCAAAACTAACTTTATGGATACCGTTATTGCTATTTTTAAACTTAAATTCAATTTGATCGGCAACAAGCCTAATTTTTTCTTTATTATCGGCAAAAAGGAAAATATTTGCAATTTCGGTTTGATAAACAGGCTTGATTCTAACGCCTCTAATTATTGATCCCCTGTCGAATAAATTAATATTGTATCTTGAAACATTGCGTCCGGTAAGACGAAGCTGTTGAGTTCCGTTATAAGTAAACGCAAAAGTTTCTATAGATTTGATATACAAAACATTAATAGGTTCATCTAAATGAGGTTCATAAATATGTTTTGATTCGTTAGTAATAAATTCGGGCAGATTTTTATTTGCGTCAATAATTAGCAGATTTTCTGTTTCGGGCATTTCGGAAAATTTGCTCAACCTAAAATTTAAGATATTAGCAAATTCTTTTTGATCAATGCTAAAAGTTTCGGCTAAAGTATTAAGCAAATCTAATTCGGCTGTTGTAATATTTGCATTTTCGCCAACATACTCAATAACCCTAAACAGAACAATAAATTTTTCTAATCTGTTAAGAGTGATATTTATTTTTTCGGTAATTTTTAATATTTTAACCGAGCTTGAAGAAAGTCGTTTTTTTCTTTTCTCTGAATCGGAAACAGAAAGTTGATTTAAATAATTTTCGTAATTCTCTAAATACTTGTCAGTAAGGTCGTTACTTAAATGACTACGTAAATATAATCGTACAATTTTTTTAGAAAATTCGTAATTATTTTCGTCATCTTTTATTCCGGCAACCAGTGCAAATAATTGCATTAGAGCATTTAGTACCGATTCATTCATAATTAATTATTATTTAAAAATGATGTTTATTTATGCGTCGTTAGTTGAAATATCAATTGCAATAATTTTCCACTGTGAGTTTACTTTACCAAAGTAAAAATATACTCCGTCGTGATAAGCCGCTAATAAAGTGTGGGTAATCATTTTTTCAGATTTAGAAACTTTATCTATTATGTATTGTGGATAATCGGAGAATTGATTTAAATGTGTAATAACTTCAGCATTATTAGAAGGTTGAACATACAAACCGTTTTTTGACCAAGCAAATTCGTCCATATCAAAAGTAGGAAATGCAGAAAAATTTATTTCAGAGCCATATTCCGAAACATCAAGCAATTCAAGAGCTTCGGTATAGTAATAAAAAGAATAGTAAACAAAAACGCCGGGATTATATAGTACAATAACAGAATCATCAATAAAATAACTTTTAAGCTCAGAATAATTTTGAGCATTAACTTTATCGAAAAAATTATTAAAATAATTAGTAATCAGAGTTTGTTCATCAACATTAGTATTTTGTTGAAGCGAAGTTTGTGAGCCAAACACCCAGCCTTCTTGTCCATTAACTTTTATTTTATACCAATAATCTGTTACGCCATTTATAGTTTGCTGTTGACCTTTTTCAAGTAATTCACACTGTACACCATCATCGAGTTTTAAAATAACATCACCATTTTGAGGTTCAGAACGCACCCATATTTGGTTGCCAATAATTGATATATACTCTGTATTATTATCAGTCTGATTTTGTTGATTGTTTGTTGTTTGATTACTATCTGTTTGGGTGGTATTACTATTTGTACCGGAGTTTTTACATGAAAAAAACAAAGTACTAAATAATAATATAATCAATATTCTATTCATAATATTTATTTTAAAAGATTAAACTATCAAAGTTATTTATTCAGCTAATAACCTCTTTTTATTTTAACAGTGAATAAAAAGAGGCTATTATAAAAAGATACAATAATATTCATTTTAAAAAACTTAATTCAGCTCCAAGTATATTAGTTAATTTTAGAACACTATATTAAATACAAAAAACACAACGAAGACAACATGTATTTATAAACTACAATCAACTTCGCAAAATTTAAGTAACTGACTATCAAATACATACACAAAAACGACCAAGTATATTCTAAGCTTAAAAAAAATAATTTATATTAAACAAAGAGTATTTTGAATTCTTTCAAAAATATCATCAATTTCACCAACGCCTTCTATTCTTTTAAGTTTATTTTGTTGTTCGTAGTATCCTACAACAGGAGCTGTTTTTTGGTTGTAAACAGATATTCTGTTTTCAACAATTGAAATATCGCTGTCGTCTTTTCTATTTTCAATTTCGGCTCTTTTTTGGAGTCTATCAATAATTTCTTGTTTATTAACATTAATAAAAAGAACATTAGAAATACAATGATTATTTTTTGCAAGCACAATGTCAAGCTCCTCGGCTTGGTGTAATGTTCTTGGAAAACCGTCAAGAATAATGCCTTTAACATCTTTAGTTTGGTTAATAGTATTTTTAACCATTCCAATCATAACATCGTCCGGCACTAAATCCCCCTTGTCCATAAATAGTTTAGCTTTTAAACCAAGTTCTGTTTTTCGCTCAATCTGTAACCTGAGCAAATCGCCTGTAGAGACATGCCTGAGATTAAATTTTTCGGAAAGTTTTTTTGCCTGAGTACCTTTTCCGGCTCCAGGGGCTCCAAAGAAGATTAATATTTTCATATTTTTATTAATTAAAATTATTTTCCAGAGATAAACGCACCAAATATATTGCAAACGAAATATTTTTTTTAAATCATTTCTAACTCTTCAAAAATCCAACTTTCGGCTTTAGTTAAGTCAGAAAAAACTTTTGTTTTACTTAAAGGTTTAGAAAAATTTAAATACATTTTTGCAAGGATACTTTGAGCACTTGAATTAAGAACAATAGCATTAAATTTAACAGTACTTCTTTTTGCCAAAAAATTTCGAGCCTCGCTAGACATATTTTTCATTAATCTAATATCATTAATTAATCCATAATTTTTTCCGGATACGATATTAGCCAAAATAAATTCAGAAATTTCTTCAGCATCGGGCATCTCAATAACAACTCTTTTTTTATAAGTAATTCTTATAATACTATCTTTTATTTCTATTAGTGCATTTTTATTCTCAATTTTTTTCATAATCAAAAACTATTCAGCTAAAGTAAAAAAAATTATTTTAACAGAGTATAAATATCTTTTAAATTTCTACCATAGCCGTCGTAATCTAGTCCGTAACCTACAATAAATTCATTAGGAATTTCGATTGCTACGTAGTCAATTTTAAAATCTTTAACAAATGCTTCGGGTTTAAACATTAATGTTGCTATTTTAATTTCCTTAGGTTCATACCCTTTAAGTTGTTTAAGAATATAATCAACAGTAATTCCGGAATCAATAATATCTTCGAGAATAACAACTGTTTTATTTTCGATATCTTCGTTCACGCCTATAAGACGTTTAACTTTACCACTTGAAGAAGTTCCTTGATATGAAGCTACTTTAAGAAATGTAATTTGAGCTTTTAAATCTATCAGTTTGAACAAATCGGCGGCAAATAAAAATGCTCCGTTTAAGATACCCAAAAAGATAACATCTTTGCCTGCCAAATCTTTATTCATTTGGTCGGCTAAACGAGATATTGCTTCTTGAATTTGTTCGTGACTGATACTTTTTGTAAATGTTTTGTCTAAAACTTGTACTGTTTCCATTATTTATTAGTTTGTGTATATATTGAATAAAAAATTTTAATAGCTGAAATAATAATATTGTCAGGAAATTCGTAGTTTTTATCGTGTAAATCAGGAATATTACCTGCTCCAATGCCAAAAAATCCTGCTTTATATTTAATTGTATAAAAGCCAAAATCTTCAGTCCATTTAAAAGGTTTATTTAAGGTAACAACTTTTAAATCATTGTCATTAGCCGCTTCAATAATTGCTTGAACAGCTTGTTTTGAGTTTAAAACCGGTGGAGCATCTTGACAAAATGAAATTTTATATTTTAGGTTGCTTTTTTCGGCTTCAATTTTAACTTGATCTTGAATTATACCAATTATTTTATCTAAATCGGCATATTCATAAGCTCTAATAGTGAGCTTAATTTCGGCATTTCCGGGAGTAATTCCAAAATCGGGTGTTCCAATTTGCACAAAAACCGGAGTAATTAACACAAAATCTTTAAAATTATTTTGTTCAACAATTTTTTCAAAAAAGTGCAATAAAGAAGTTACAGTTTTTGAAGGATTAATAGCTTTTTCGGGGTTTGCAGCATGAGATGTATTGCCTGATAATGAAATAGTTACACCGGTTGTAGCGGAAGTAAAATTACCTTCTCTAACAATTACCGAATTTTCTTCAAAGCCCGGAATGTTGTGTAATGCAAAAATAAAGTTGGGTTGTAATTGTGTAAAATTAGGATCATCTATAACCTCTTGAGCTCCCATTAAATTTTCCTCGGCCGGTTGAAACAGTAAAATTACTTTCCCCGAAACCGGAGGGTCGTTGCTTATAGCTTGAGCCAATCCTGCAAGGATAGCCATGTGTCCGTCGTGTCCGCATTTATGCGACACATTTTCGATCAAACTTTTGTTAAAAATATGTTTAGGTTCATCAATAGGCAGAGCATCTAACTCGGCTCTGAACATTATAGTAAAACCGGGCTTTCCGCTATCAAAAACAAAAGCTTTTCCTGTTTTTGCAACATCAACAATATTTGAAGGTTGAAATTTTGAGATGAAATTTGAAATCAATTCGGAAGTTTTATACTCCAGTCCGGATAGTTCGGGCATACGGTGCAATTTCATTCTTAAATCGATTATTTTTTTCAAGTCAAAATTCATTTTATCTGGCATAAGTTGTAAATTTTAAATTTTTAAAAGCATTATCAAATTCGTAAGCAACAAATTGCATTATTTCATCGTCTATAAGGTAAATCCACTTAACTTCAACGTGATTATTAAGAGCCAAATTTTCAAGGATTTTAAATAACTTTACTAATCTTCGGGTAGATGATGTATTTATAATACTAATATCAATTTCTAAGACAGTAATATCGTTGGGATTTTTAGAATACTCGTTGAACCACTCAAAAATAGGGGAAAAAAATTCGACAGAATCTTCGGGTAAAATATCTCCCTTAATAGAAAAAATTGAGCTTTGTTTATTTAAAACCACTTCCGGAAAGCTTTGAGTTGCAGTTATATATAGAGGTTCAATCATTTTTTTTATATTTTAAAACTAAATGTAAAGAAAGAATAATTATCGTTAATTTCGAAGAATTTATAATTAAATTCAGTAGCCTCGCGAGCAATATCAATAAAACCTAAACCTCCATTTCCGTTAAATTCCTCAGCCACAAGCTGTTTACGATACATAATGTCTAAATCTGTTTTAGAAGATTGTTTTAATATTTTTAAAAATTTATTAAAATCATTTATGTCGAAATTATTAATATAATTACCAACATTAATATTAAATTCTCCATTAACTTTAGTTACGTAAAACACGCCTTCTTTTTTTCCGTCTATCTCAAGAGCATGCAAACTCAAATTTTGCAAAATTTCTACAGATAAATGGTACACCAGTTTTTTTTGTCTTAAGCTTGATGTGGTATAATTAATTTCACAAACCCTTATAACTGCTTCATTAATAGCCTCTCCAAACTCGTGTTTAAAAAAAACAATAACTTGATTTGCAAGAAAAAAATTATAAAAATCTTTTACATCAAATACGTTAGTTTGTTTTACATCATGATTTTTAATGTATTTTAAAAGTATGTAAAAAATATCATCTTCGTTATGATATTTTTCAAAATAATAATCAATTTTTTGTTTTGTTTTTCGGGATATTTCAACTAATCCTAAGCCTGCTCCACCGGCTTCCGAAAATTTTTTGTTTACAAGAATTTCTTTGTACTTATTTTTCAGGGCATTACTGTCCATTTTGTTTAAATCGTCAATTCTATCTTTTAAATAAATTACCCTTTCATCAGAGATAATATTAGCGGTTGATATAAAAATATTATGCTCAATTTTTCTCAACATAAAAAAATTATTCACACTTGTATTCAAACTATATCTAATAATATTTTGAAAAGCTTCTATGATAAGATATATAGTTTTAGATTTTAAACTTCCAAAATTTCCTGATTTTTCATCAGAGTTATGTATAATGTCTGTTAAAGCCAACAAAGATTTGTCAGAAAAATCACCTAAGTAATAAAGTGCAATATCGTCTTCCTCAAAAAACTCATACAATGCGTACGTAAGTTTCTCACTCATAATTTTTTACATATTTGCAATAAAATTCACGGCTTTTTAAAATATTAATAAACAAAAATAATTTTTTTATTTTAATAAATAAATTTTGCAAACAAAAAGTTCATAATAATCTTAGTACTTGTTAAACTAAATATTACTTTTGCAAAAAAAAACCATGTACTTTAAATATTTAATTTTTATATTCTTAGCTACTGTTTTTTTATCGTGCGAAAATGACACAATAAAACCAGACAACCAATCCAATGATAACAATGTTACAACTGATACATCTGCTAAAATAGATAATTTTACAATCGACCAAAAAGATTCACTTTCTGAATATATTATTTTAGAGATTGTAAAAAATTTACCTTTTGATTATCTTCCTAAACCTATTCAAGCATATATCGATGATTCCGAAGATGTTAGCATGAAATTGTTTGATTATAACAGTGCAGGTTTTATTATTGATAATAACAAGAATTATACCCAAGCTAAAATCCAGTATTTAAAAATACATACGAATATGGATATTGTTGGAGTTTATTTCTTTGAAAAATCTAATTTTGGATTTAAAAATTATTTCTATTTTTTACAAAAACAAGGAAGTAATTGGCTAAATATTACACAATTTATTATCAGCAACGAAATTTTATCTAATATTGAAGAAAATTTAGATGCAAATTTATCATATTCTAACATAAACGGAATTTACGCTTATTCATCGGATTATACAGAAAAAGCCCTACTTTTTGATTTTTCGAATAACCCAAAAATTTATATTTTTGAAAAAAACACATGGTCGGAAGTTAGCGAAATAACATTTTTTGAAGGAGTTTTTAACTTAGTAAAAAATGACAATCCTACCCTTTCAACAAAAATGTTAAATCAAAGAGAATTAGATAATTGCATTCATTTTTACAGTTTAAATGAAGCCCTTAAAGATACCCAAAACGTTTATATTGCTAATTTCGCAAATATTGGACTTTCTTTTTTAAGTGATCAAATTGCCGAGTTAAAAAGATTGCAGATTTTAATTTTAGATGACAACTATTTAACTAAAATTCCGGATAAATTAACTGAATTACAAAAACTCCAAATTATTAGAGCAAATAACAACTCACTTGAAAATTTGCCCCAAAATATTGGTTTATTATCTAATATCGAAGAAATTTCTGTGAGCTTTAACAAAATATCTTTTATTCCTAATTCTATAACAAAAGCTTCAAACCTTAAAATATTAAATATTGATCATAATTTATTATCTGATATTAATATAAATTGGGGGAAATTAAACAAACTTGTAATTTTAAATATTTCAAACAATAATATTTCTATACTTCCTGCATCTATCGGAAAAATTGATGATCTTATTTCTTTAGACATATCTAACAATCCAATATCAAATTTACCTGATGATTTTTTTTTATTGAAAAAACTTGCTTACATTGATGTAACAAACACAAATATACCTGACAATCAAATAGTAAAACTAATGGGGCTTAATGCAGAAATTACGGTTGTTATGGACTAATTTTTAAAAATATTTTTTATTAACCAATTATTATTACCTTTGAACTATGAGTAAAAAAATGACTTACAAACAAGCAATTAAAGAAATAGAAGAAATAATTAATGAAATTGAATCCGGTGAATTAGACATTGACAATATTACAGAAAAACTCAATAATGCTAAAAAACTATTTGATTTTTGCAAACTAAAACTCGAAACCACTAAAACTTCTATTGAAAACTTATTAGAAGAGCAGGAATAATTGAAGTTTATTGGACGCTTTATAAAAAAACTTAATAAACTGAACTTCAATTTTTAATTTTCGTTATTAATTTAAACAGATAACTTGAATATTTCTAAAATTTTTCAGAATTTTATAAACATACTTAAACTTGATGTTAACCTTTAAAAATATAAAAATGAAAAAAATAATTTTAACAATCGGAGTGTTTTTGATAGCAAGCTTATCAATATCAGCACAAAATAACGACGACGCGTATTATTACGCCGATGACAACTCTTCGACTACTACAACAACAAGTTCTTCAACTTCATCAAGTAGTTCAAGTTATAATTTTGACAACGATGATAATGACCCTACTTACATTATTGTTGATAATTCTTATTCTGCCAGAATACGCAGATTTCATCAACCTGTTGTTGTTGAAACTTATTACTCTCCATATTTTTACACGGGTTCATACGTAGCATATTCAAGCTACTATTACCCAACATATTCCTATGTATCAATGAGTTACAACCCTTATTATTACAGCTATAATTACTATCCTTACTATCGACATCACCACCACCACCATTATTACAACTATGGATATTATAGCCCTAACTACTACTCTCACAGCTATTGGGGTGGATACAATAATGGTTACAATAATGGATATTGGGACGGATACTATGACGGTTATTATAACAATAATTATTACGGTGGAGGTTCTTATTATACTAACAATAATTATTACAACAATAACTATTATTCATCAAACAATACATCATCAAACAGCAGAACAAGTTCTACTTCATCTACTTACGGACACCGTAATGGATCAAGTACAAATACTTCAACTAACAGTAGAACATACTCTTCTTCTCAAAACAATACACAAACATCTACACCTGTAAGCAGAAGTACAACATATTCGAACAATAACAATTCGAGCAGAACAACTACTCCGAACAATAACAATTCGAGCAGAACAACTACTCCGAACAATAACAACAGCAGTTACAATTCGAGCAGAACTACTACTCCG
>JAFGXO010000016.1 GCA_016936595.1 Bacteroidales bacterium
TATGAGCGAAGATCAAAATGAAAAAACTAACGAAACTGAAGAAATTCAAGAACCTAAGGTAATTACCTCAGAGGAACTTCAGGAACAAAATCAAAAAGCGGAAGTTCTTAATGCTTCAACTTTAGATTTTGACTGGGATCAAATTGAAAAAGACAAAGAAATTACTTCTGAAAAAAAAGATTTAGAAGAAATTTATGGACAAACTCTTTCTACTATTGAAAGTAATGAAGTAATTGAAGGATATGTAATTGCTATTACTGATAGAGAAGTTGTAATTAACATCAGTTACAAATCCGAAGGTGTTGTTGCTTTAAATGAATTTAGATACAACCCTGATTTGAAAATTGGTGATAAAGTTGAAGTACTTGTTGTAAATACTGAAGACGAAACCGGACAATTGGTTTTATCGCACAAACGTGCAAGAGTTATGAATGCTTGGGATAAAATTAATGTTCATTATACCGGTGGTGATATTGTTAAAGGGTTTATAAAAAGTCGTACTAAAGGTGGTATGATAGTTGACTTATTTGGAATCGAAACTTTCTTGCCCGGTTCGCAAATAGACGTTAAACCTATTACCGATTATGATGCTTTTGTTGGAAATACAATGGATTTTAAAATTCTTAACATCAATTTAGAATTTAAAAATGTTGTTGTTTCACACAAAGCAATTATCGAAGATGAATTAGAAGAACAAAAGAAAGATATTATTGCTAAACTTGAAGTTGGTCAAATTCTTGAAGGTATTGTTAAAAACATCACCCAATATGGTGTATTTATGGACCTTGGAGGAGTTGACGGTCTTATTCACATTACTCATTTATCATGGGGCAGAATTTCTCACCCAAGTGAAGTTGTTGAAATTGGACAAAAACTTAAAGTTGTTATCCTTAACTTTGATGAAGATAAAAAACGTATTGAACTTGGTTTAAAACAATTACAAAAACACCCATGGGACGAATTAAATCCAGATTTGAAAGTTGGTGACGTTGTTGAGGGCAAAGTAGTTGTATTAGCTGATTATGGTGCTTTTGTTGAAATTGCCCCAGGCGTAGAAGGTTTAATTCACGTTTCTGAAATGTCTTGGTCGCAACACTTACATAGCGCACAAGATTTCCTTAAAGTAGGTGATGTTGTTGAAGCTAAAATTTTAACTCTTGATCGCGAACAAAGAAGAATGTCATTAGGTTTAAAACAAACTAAACCTGACCCTTGGGAAAAAATTGACGAAAGATATCCTGTTGGTTCAAAACATATTGCCCGAGTAAGAAGTTTCTCTAATTTTGGAATATTTGTTGAAATAGAAGAAGGTGTTGACGGTTTAGTTCACATTTCTGATTTATCATGGACTAAAAAAATTAATCACCCTTCAGAATTTACTAAAGTAGGCGAAAATATTGACGTTATTGTTCTTGAAATAGACCAAGAAAACAGAAGATTAAGTCTTGGACATAAACAACTTGAAGAAAATCCTTGGGACGTTTTTGAAACTGTATTCTACAAAGATTCTGTTCACGATGGAACTATCATTAGTGTATTTGATAAAGGTGCAAGCGTATTGTTACCTTACGGTGTAGAAGGTTTTGCTTCAAAACGCCATATCAAAAAAGACGATAATTCTTTTGCCAGACCCGAAGAAAAACTTCCTTTTAAAGTTATTGAGTTTTCAAAAGTTGCTAAAAGAATAGTTGTTTCGCACACAAAAGTTTGGGAAGATAAAAATAAAGTTGAAGAAGAAAAACAAAAAGTAAAATCTGATAAAGTAATGTCTAAACAATCTAATGAAAAAACAACATTGGGTGATATAGCTAATTTAGACGAGCTTAAAGAAAAACTCTTGAACAAAAGCGAAAATTTAGATAAAGATACTAAAGAGAAAAATGAAGAATAAATTGCAATATTTAAAAATTTTGCACGATATTTGCCCACCTGATATTATTCAGGTGGTTTCTTTTTTATTTAATTCCTAAAACTCAAAATAATGTCCGACAACAGATTTAAAATCGAAAAAAAGGATTTTTACACTTTAATTACTATTGAAAACGACAAATTAGACGCAATTATTGCTCCGGTTCTAAAATCAGAATTAGTTTTAATTGCCGGTAATGGCGAAAAAAATATTGTAATTGAAATGGAGAATGTTAAATATTGCGATTCATCAGGATTAAGTACAATCCTTGTTGCTAATCGCTTATCTAAGAATGCTCGAGGAACTTTTGTTTTAAGCAATTTGCAAACTGCAGTTATGAGGTTGATTTCTATTTCTCAATTAGATACTGTTTTAAACATTGCTGATAACATTGAAGAAGCTCAAAAAATAATTCTTAGAAATTTTGAAAGCTCTGATAATGAGTAATTTACAATATGAATTTTAAAATTCAAATTTTAGGTAGTAATTCTGCAATTCCATATTTTAACAGATTTAACACCGCACAAATTATTACAGTTCATAATGAGCCGTATTTGATCGACTGTGGCGAAGGTACCCAGATTCAAATGCGGCGATATGCTGTTAAATACTCAAAAATTAACAATATTTTTATCAGTCATTTGCATGGCGATCACTATTTTGGTTTATTTGGATTACTTTCTACCTATAAACTTAATTCTCGAAATAAAGCTTTAACAATTTATTCTGACCCAAAATTAGAGAAGATGTTAAAATCTGAATTTTCTCCTATTAATTTGGCTGAATTAGGTTTTGATGTCTTTTTTGTAAACCTGCCTAAAAATGATCAGGTGATTTTTGAAAATAAACATCTTTCTATTAAAACAATTAATCTTAAGCATGGAATTGATACAAAAGGTTTTTTGTTTGAAGAAAAAAATGGCGATTTAAACATTTCTAAAGATGCTATCTTAAAATACAAACTTTCTATTGATCAAATATTGTCAGTAAAAGCCGGAAATGATTTAGTTATTAATGGTAAAGTGATTCCCAATAAAAACCTTACTCTCAAATTGCCTTCACCACGTAGTTTTGCTTTTTGTTCCGATACTGCTTATCATGAACCTATAATCAAATCTATAAAAAATATTGATTTACTTTATCACGAAGCCACATATTGCCAAGATAATACTGAAAAAGCTGCCGAAGTTTTACATTCTACTGTTATTCAAGCAGCTACAATTGCTCAAAAAGCTAACGTTAAGCAACTTATTATTGGCCATTTTTCGTCAAGTATTACTAACTTAAATTTATGTCTTGCCGAAGCTAAACCCGTTTTTGATAACACAATTCTTGCTAAAGATGGACTTACTATTGAAATTACCAGAAAGCATGAATTAATTGTAACCGAGTAACTTTTTTCGAAATGGAGTTCATTGGATTTAATAGCTGGAATGAAAAGTTGAAAAATGAACAACATTTAATCATTGCAGGACCCTGTTCAGCCGAAACTAAAGAACAAGTTTTAAACACTGCTGTTAAAATAGCCCAAAATACTAAGGTTAAAGTTTTTAGAGCCGGTGTTTGGAAACCTCGTACAAATCCCGGGAATTTTGAAGGAGTTGGTGTTGAAGCTTTGGATTGGCTGATTGCGGTTAAAAATCAAACAGGACTACTAACTATGGTTGAAGTTGCTACTCCTGAACATGTTAGAGCTGCTTTGGAAAAAAAAGTTGATTTTTTGTGGATTGGGGCTCGAACAACGGTTAACCCTTTTTCTGTTCAGGCTATTGCCGACGAGCTTAAAGGGGTTGACATACCTGTTTTAATAAAAAATCCTATAAATCCCGATTTAAAATTGTGGATTGGTGCTATTCAACGTATTTATAAAGCCGGAATTAAAAAAATTGCTGCAATTCATCGCGGTTTTTTCCCATTTGAAGAAACAAAATTTAGGAATATCCCTAAATGGGAAATTATGATTGAGCTTAAAACTACTTTCCCTAATTTGCAAATTATTACAGATCCAAGCCATATTGCCGGTAAATTTGATTTAGTTCCTGATGTTGCCGAAATGGCACTCTCTATGAACGTGGACGGCTTGATGATTGAAACACACATAAATCCTAAAATTGCTCTTAGTGATGCTGCTCAACAATTAACTCCTTTTCAGCTTAAAGAATTATTGGATAATTTAACATTCAGGCAAAGTAAACCAGAAAATGCTAAAATTATTGATGATTTACAACAACTTAGGCATAGTATCGATTCTATTGATTTTCAACTTTTAGAACTTTTGGCTAAACGTATGCAAATTGTTGAAAAAATTGGATTTTATAAAAATCTACGTAAAATTAGTGTTTTTCAGGTTGAAAGATGGAAAGATATTCGCGAAACCAGAATACAAGCCGGTGGTGATTTGAATTTAGATGCCGATTTTGTTAAAAAAATTCTTCAACTTGTGCATAATGAATCTATTAATGTTCAAACAAAAAAAAATATCAATAAATAATATGAAAAAAATAAGTTTCTTTATTGCTTTGTTTATACTTTTAAATTTAAGTGTAAATGCATTTCCTTGTAAAAAAACGCTTTTAGTGGTTAGTTACAATGTTGAAAATTTGATGGATACTCTTGATACTCCTCTTAAAAGCGACCAAGAATTTCTGCCAACTTCTGATAAACAGTGGAGCACCCAACGTTATTTTAAAAAATTAAATGATATTGCTGCGGTTATTAATGATATCGACAAAAAACATTTTCCTGATTTAATTGGCCTAGTTGAAATAGAAAATAAAGCAGTAGTTGAAGATTTGCTGAAAACACATGTGTTTTTAACCAAAGGATATAAAATTTCGCACAGAGAAACTAAAGACCCTCGTGGAATTGATTTGGCCTTGGTTTATAATCCTAAAATATTCGATTTTTATGCTGATTACCAGTATGATATATTTGATAGTAATGGTGTAGCGTATAATACTCGCCAAATTTATCTTGTTAAAGGAATAGTAGAACACGATACTTTGTATGTTTTTTTAAATCATTGGAAATCAAGGTCGGGCGGGCAAACAGAAACCCAGTTTAAACGGATTCTTGCTGCAAAAAGATTAAATGAAATTATTCAGTATATTTTCAGCTATAATCCATCTGCTAACATAATTTGTTTGGGCGATTTTAACGATACCCCAACCGATATTAGTATTAATCAAACCTTGAATGCTTCTTCCGATTCAATATTTGCTTCGGATTATGAATTATTTAATTTAACAGCACATCTTGCTAAGCAAAATTTGGGAACTTATAATTATAGAGGAAACTGGAATATGATTGATAATATTATTGTTACTCAAAATTTTCTTAACAAAAAAAATACTATTTATGCTAAAAATACTGCTCAAATTTATTCAAGTAGTTTAAATAGTTATTATTCCGATAAATTAAAATTAAATGTTCCAAACAAAACTTACGGAGGAGATAACTATTACGGAGGCGTAAGTGATCATTATCCGATTTATTGCTACTTAAAAGTGAAATAAGCTTATATCTTGTTTTGTTTATGTATTTTTTTTAAATACTTGATTTTATGTTTATTATGGCAGTAGTTTCCATTTTAAGCGAATATTTTACCCTAATTAAAGTTAATTTTGTCGATAGATTTAGTAAATTTGTCATTTATTAAAAATAGCTCAATTTTTTTATAGCTATTATTAGCAATAAGAGATTTAATTTTATCTTAAAATTTTATGCCGGCATTTGACATCATAGTAGTTTACTCCGTAATAATTTTTATAATTGTTTCGCTTTATTTCGACTTAATTGGAGCCGGATTTACTTTTTTAATAGGAGTAACACTGCTCGGGGTATTGGGAATATTAACTCCTAAAGAAATGCTTGTTGGAGCATCTAATGAGCAAATCGGAGTTATTATTTTACTTTTGTTAGTGGGTAATGTTTATCGTAAAACTTCGCTATTAAATTCATTGTTCGATAGGGTTTTTAGAAATATTAAATCCTATAAAGCTTTTGCCGGTAGAGTTACGTGGATTATTGCTCCTCTTTCTGCTTTTTTAAATAATACTCCTTTGGTTGCTTTAATGATGCCTTACGCTTACGACTGGTCGAAAAGAAATAATCAACCGATTTCTAAAATATTACTTCCCCTGTCTTATGCCGCAATATTAGGAGGTTGTGCTACTTTAATTGGAACTTCTACTAATTTAATTGTAAATGGAATGGTTGAGGAGCAAGGAATGGCTTCGCTAAACATTTTTGACTACACAGCTGTAGGTTTACCTATGATATTTATTGGATATTTGTACATGCGTTTTATCGGACACAAACTTTTGCCTAATAATTACATTACCAGTGAAAAAGTAGCTAATAATGCTCGTCAGTATGTGGTTGAGGCTCAGGTGGCTCAAAATTCAATTATTGTCGGAAAAACTATAGAAGAAGCAAATCTGAGAAATTTAAGGGGCTTGTTTTTAACCCAGATTATTAGAGAAGGTCAAAATTTACCTGCTGCTCCTAACGACACAATTCTACTACCAAATGATGTACTTATGTTTGCCGGCGAAACTGATTCTATTGCCGAACTTTTAGAATTGCACAAAAGTTTGAGAATGCCCTCAGTTGGTATGTTTGCTCACAAAAAAAATCTGGATATTGTTGAAATAGTTATCCCCGACAATTCAATTTTAGCAAGTAAAACTTTAAAAAACCTAAATTTTAGAGGCAAGTACGATGCTACTGTTATTGCGATACACCGAAATGGCGAAAAAATTAGGGGTAAACTTGGTGCCGTAAAATTAAAACCCGGCGATACCTTGCTTTTGCTAACAGGCGAAAATTTCTCTAAATTTTCCGAAAATGTACGTGATTTTTATATAATATCTAAAGTTAAAGAAATTAGAAAATTATCACGCCTGCAATCATTAACTCTACTTATTGGTACTATTGCTGCTATTGTCCTGTCTTCTCTCGGACTTATAAAACTCTTTTTTGCTCTTATTGTACTCATTAGCTTGCTTTTAATTTTAAATGTTACCAATCCACAAGAATTAGCAAAAAGTGTTGATTATGATTTAGCTTTTATTATTGCAATGTCGCTTGCCTTGGGAATAGCTATGGAAAAAACCGGAGTTGCCGAAATTTTAGGAAACATTATGGTGGATATTTTTAAACCATGGGGAAACATTGGAATTTTAGCAGGATTGTACATTATTACAGCAATATTGGCTGCTTTTATAACTAATAAGGCTGCCGTTGCTCTTATTTTTCCTATTGTTTTAAATATTGCTGTCGATCTGGGTAATAATCCAATTCCATATATTTTAACAATTTCGTTTGCGGGAGCTGCTAATTTTATGACTCCTATTGGTTATCAAACTAACACTATGATATATGGTCCTGGTGGTTATAAGTTTAGAGACTTTTTAAAAGTTGGAACTCCGCTTACAATAGTATACGGAGTGGTTACTATTATTGTTTTATCTTTTATGTATTTTTAATTATGAATAAAAAAATGTTTTTTATTGGTTTATTGTTATTTTTCGCTTCAGAAATGTTTTCTCAAGATGTTGATTTTTATATTAAAAATCAAAACGATAATTTTGATTTTCAAAAGATGCCCAAGGAAATGTCGTTTGATGAGTATAATATTTTGTCGCAAAGTTTTAGAATGCAAGATATGATGTTTGGCTTTTTTGTGCCCGGTTATGTTCATTTTAAAGCCAACGATAAAAAAACAGGATATGCTTTGGTTACTTTATCTTCGTTATCTTATGCTACTTTTGCTTACCAATTGGTTTGGTCTAAAAATAATCTCTCGGATTCTTCTTTTTTTTATAATTTGAATAATTTATCTTCTCTGTCAAGTGATTTAAAAACAAATACTCTAATAATGGGAGGGGCTTTGTTTACAATTGGATCTTCTTATTTATTTGATATTATACACGGAAAATACCGTTTGCAAAAAAAACAAAATGCTATTAGGTATAAATACAGTTTAAAGGCTTCTTTATCTGATGCATATATTCCTAATAAATATAGTAATATTGCATGTTTTTTTTCAATGAAAATTTATTTCTAACAAATTAACTATTTTTAAAATGATTAAAATTTATATTCTTTCAATTTTTTTATTCACTGGTTTTTTTGTCAATTCTCAAAATTTGAAGCCTGAAATTAAGTACTTGCAAATTATTAATAATCAGAATAATAAATTTATTATTAATGATAATATTAGAAATGCGGAAATTTGTGCTGACAGCCTATTTTATCGGATAGATACATATAATAATGATGTTTCTTCGTTCTTTTTACTCCTTTCTGAAAGTTATTATCTTTTAAAAAAATATGATTTAGCTCTTTTTACGCTTTTACAACAAAGAATATTGTTTTATTCCGATAGTATTAATATTTATTCCAAAAAATTGCTTAATCAATGTTTGAATAAAACAAATAAAAAACTGCCGGCTTCGTTTTCCATTCTTGAAAAATCTTTAGATACAATACTCTTTGTAAATTCTGCACAAAAAGTTGATTTTTTGTTTTCAATCACATTTTTTATAAACTCAAAAAATACAAAGCATAAACTTTTAAATTTAATAACTTTTTATGAAAAATATTTTAATCAAAATGTTTCGTTTGGTATGGCAAAATGGAAACTTTTAAACACAGCAGGCATAAATTTAAAAACACAAACAAAATATTTATTAATTAATGATTTTAATAATCCTTTATCAGATTATGATAATCAGGATTTGCTTTATAATTTGCCAATAAAACTAAAAAACAAGATTTTAAATCACAATACATAGATGAACCCAAGAGGATATAGAACGATTAACATGTTTTTTGTCATAAATTTATTGGGCAGAATTGTAGTTATCGAAAGCTTATTTATGTTATTTCCTTTAATAACAAGTATATACTATGATGAAGCGATAAAATTTAAAATTTTAGCATCAGTTTTAATAACATTCTTTTCCGGATTATTAATTTTCTTCTCAACAAAAAATTTAATAAGAAAAGATTTTTCAAAAAGAGAAAGTTTTCTTCTCGTAACATTATCATGGTTAGTAATTTCCTTATTTGGTTTAATACCCTTTGTTATTACCGGTGAATTAAATTTTACCGACGCTTTTTTTGAAACTGTTTCGGGATTTACTACAACCGGAGCTTCCAATTTATTTGATATTGAGGCTATGCCTAAAAGTTTACTTTTTTGGCGTAGTGAAACACACTGGATTGGAAGAATGGATTTATTCGAGAGTTTGACCCATACTTTTGGTACTGTTGCAACAGGCGGTTTTTCAACTCGTTCGGCAAGTGTAGGAGCCTTTTCACCTTATATTCAGTATGTTATAGTTGTTTTTATGATTCTTGCCGGAATAAATTTTTCTCTTTATCTGTACTTGATAAAAAGAAATTTTTCTAAATTTTTTAAAAACGAAGAACTTAAATTTTATATTTTAATCATAATAATTTCTACAGCATTTGTTTTTATGTTCTTGCTTATTGGAAAAGGGTTTGGTTCTATAGAAGAAACTTTCAGGCATTCAATTTTTCAAACTGTGTCGATATTAACTACAACCGGTTATGGAACAATAGATTATTTATACTGGCCTCACGCTGCCTTAGCTGTTATTTTGTTACTTATGTTTGTAGGTGCTTCTGCCGGTTCTACAACAGGTAATATGAAAGTTATTCGTCATGTTATTTTTGTGAAAAATTTAAAAATTATTTTAAACAGATGATACATCCAGACGCAGTTTCAGTAGTGCATTATAATAAAAAAGTAGTACCAACCGAAGTTTCAAATTCTGCAATGGTTTTTATTATTGCTTATTTACTTATTGTATTTTTATCAACTATTATCGTTACATTTTTTAATGTTGATTTGGCTACAAGTTTTGGTGCCGTAGTTGCAACCTTAGGGTGCATTGGACCGGGCATTGGAGCTGTAGGTCCTGCCGGAACTTATTTTGCTTTTAGCCCGTTTTTGAAATATTTTTTATCGTTTTTAATGATTCTTGGGCGTTTAGAAGTTTTTACTGTGATAATACTTTTTACTCGAAGTTTTTGGAGAGGTTAAAATAACAATAAGAATATGATTGATAATTATTTAGTACAACTATTTAAAATTAAAACCCAAGATGATTTTAAAATATTAGCTTTAGAAGCTTTTAATTTACAGTATAAATACAATAAACTTTATTCTCAATATGTTGATTATATTAAAGTTAAGCCTAGCACAGTTAAAAATTTAACAGATATTCCTTTTTTGCCAATTCAATTTTTTAAATCTCATAAAATTTTAACAGAATTTAAAAGTCTGCTTAAAAAACAGTTTGTAGTCTTTCATAGTAGCGGAACAACCCAAATCATAAAAAGCAAGCATTATGTATATGATACTGAAATTTATGAAAAATCTTTTATAAAAACATTCAAACAACTAATTGGCAAACCGCATGAATATGTAATATTAGCACTGCTTCCATCGTATATACAGGCTGGCAATTCTTCTCTGGTTTATATGGTTGATAAACTTATTTCTCTGTCAAAAAATAGTTCCAGTGGTTTTTTTTTAAAAAACTACGATAAATTATTGTATGTTTTAAAAGAATTAAAAAAACAGAACAAAAAAGTTATTTTATTTGGTGTTACCTATGCCTTACTGGAATTTTCCGAAATATTAGACGAAAAGTTTCCAAATATTAAAATTATCGAAACCGGAGGAATGAAAGGAAGAGGAGAAGAATTAACCCGAACTCAATTGCATAATGAATTGAAAAATAAATTTGGAACCCAACAAATATTTTCGGAATATGGTATGACAGAACTACTTTCGCAAGCATATTCTTTGTCAGACGAATTTTTTATTCCTGCCAAAACAATGAAAATTTTAATAAGAGATATAAACGATCCTTTCTCGTATTTAAGTACTGGAAATACCGGAGGAATTAATATTATTGATTTATGTAATATTTATTCATGTTGTTTTATAGAAACAAAAGATCTTGGAAATAAAGCAAAAAATAAATTTCAGGTTATCGGACGTTTTGATAATAGTGATGTAAGAGGTTGTAACTTAATTACTTATTAAAAATATTTTAAATTTGAGATATTATATTGAAAAATAAATTTGTTAAAAAAGATAAAATTTCTAATTTTGTTTCTGGATTTTTTAACTATTAAAAATCAATTATTAACCTATTAAATTAATTTTATGAGAAAGATTATGATGCTGTTTGCACTCTTAGGATTGTTGGGATTGCAAACGTTTGCTCAAAAAACTATTACAGGAAGTGTAACAAATTCCGACGATGGCTCTACTATCCCCGGAGTTAACGTAGTAGTTAAAGGAACAACAATCGCTACTGTTACTGATGATAACGGTAAATATATGTTGTCAAATGTTCCTGATAATGCCGAAAAATTAGTTTTTTCGTATTTAGGAATGCAAACACAAGAAATAACAATTTCAGGAAATGTTGTTGATTGTGAAATGACCGGAGATGTTGCCCTTGGCGATGTTGTAGTAACTGCACTTGGTATTTCCAGAGATCAAAAATCTCTTGGATATTCTATTCAACAAGTTGACGGTAATGATGTAAATACCGTTAAATCCAGCAACTTTATGAATCAATTATCCGGAAAAGTATCCGGTGTTCAAATTCAAACAAACACTAACTTTGGTGGATCTACTAACATTATAGTTCGTGGTTCTTCTTCTTTAACCGGCGACAATCAAGCATTATTTGTGATTGATGGAGTTCCTGTTGACAATTCATTATTTAATGATGCGTATCAAAAAGTTGGTGGTGCCGGTTACGATTATGGTAATTCTGGTGCAGATATTAACCCCAGTGACATCGAATCTATTACAGTGTTAAAAGGAGCTGCTGCAACTGCTCTATATGGCTCTCGTGCCGGTAATGGTGTTATCTTAATTATTACTAAAAAAGGAAGTAACTCTAAAGCTTTAGGGGTTGATATTTCTACAAACTACACTGTTGGAATTGTTGACCAATCAACTTTCCCTCAATATCAAAATTTATACGGAGCAGGTTATGGTCCATTTTACGGACCTGACGAAGATGCATATTTTAACGAAGCCGATATTGACGGCGACGGAACTATGGATTATATTGTTCCTACTAACGAAGATGGCTCTTATGGTGCAGCTTTTGATCCTAATTTAATGGTTTATCAATGGAATGCGTTTTTTCCCGGTTTATCAACTTATGGAACAAAAACACCTTGGACTGCTGCAGAAAACGGAGCTTTATACTTCTTTAATAATTCTTCATCGCTTTCAAACAGCGTTCAGGTTTCTGGAGGAAGTGATGTAGCTACTTACAGACTTTCATATCAAAATGTTAACCAAACAGGTATTTTACCCAACAGCCATTTAAGTAAAAATAACATTAGTTTAGCAGGTACTTATAGTATCACAGATAATATCAAAGTAACTTCTTATGCTAATTTTATTAATACAGCTACGGTAGGTCGTAACTCAACAGGTTATTCAGGTAATATTATGTCTTCTTTCCGTCAGTGGTGGCAAACTAACGTTGACGTTAAACAACAACAAGAAGCATACGAATTATTAGGTACAAATGCAACTTGGAATACTTATGGTGCAACAAATACAAATCCTGCATACTGGGATAATTTTTACTGGCAACGTTATCAAAACTACCAATCAGATGACAGAAATCGTTTTTTAGGTTACACTCAAATAGATTGGGACGTTACAGATTTTTTGAGCTTTACTGCAAGAGCTGCTATTGATAATTATAACTTTGTTCAAGAAGAAAGAAGAGCAATTGGTTCAATTGCAACTCCTTTTGGTGTAGCTTACGATGATTTAACATCAGGATATGGCTTTAAAAACACAAATTTTTCAGAAACTAACTTTGATTTTATTGCTAATTTTAAACATGATTTTAGCGACAATTTCAACTTTAGAGGTTTAGTTGGTTCTAACATCAGAAATTCTAAAAGAAGCTTTTTATTTGCTTCTACAAATTCAGGGTTAGTTGTTCCTAATTTATACTCACTTTCAAACTCTGTTGAAGCTTTATTGCCTCCTGTAGAAACAGTAAGTGATATTTTAGTTTATGGTTATTTTGCTAACGCTTCTTTTGGTATCTCTAACATGTTATATCTTGAAGGTAGTGTTCGTGTTGATCAATCTTCTACTTTACCACTTGATAACAATACTTATTTTTACCCATCAGGTTCTGCCAGTTTCTTGTTCTCTGAACTTATAGGTGCCGATTGGTTAAGTTTAGGTAAAGTAAGATTTAATTATGCAGAGGTTGGTAATAGTGCACCTTTTGCAAGATTACAAGATGTATATTATCAAAGTTCTTCTTTTAATGGAAATGCAGTATTTTCTAATGGTGCAACTAAATTTAATCCTGATTTAATACCTGAAAGAACTAAAAGCTTAGAAGCAGGTATTACCTTAAATTTCGGTAAAGATAGTAGAGCTGGTATAGATTTAGCTGTTTATAACAACAGTACAGTAGATCAAATTATGCCTGTTGCAATTTCTTATGCTACCGGTTATACTTATAAATATGTTAATGCCGGCGAAATGAATAACAAAGGTGTTGAAGTAATGTTAAACTTGACTCCTATTAAAACTCCATCAGGTTTTAGATGGGACATGAATCTTAACTGGTCTAAAAACGTAAATACAGTTGTTTCTCTTGCAGAAGGTGTTGATAACCTTGAAATTGCAAGCTTGCAAGGAGGTGTATCTATCAATGCTAGAGTAGGAGAGCCTTATGGAACTATTCAAGGAACCGATTATGTTTACGATCCTGACGGTAATCCGGTTGTTTCAAGCACAAGTGGATATTACTTAAAAACTTCTACTTCTGATCAAATAATTGGCGATATCAATCCCGATTGGATGGCCGGTTTAAGAAACTCTTTTACTTATAAAGGTTTTAATTTCAGTTTCTTAATTGATTGGAAACAAGGTGGAGATATCTTCTCTCTTGATTTATGGTATGGTATGGGAACAGGTTTATATCCTGAAACAGCTGAAATTAATGATTTAGGAAACAATGTTAGAGATGACATTATTGTTAATGACGACGGTTCTTACGATGCTGCAAGTGGTGGTGTAATTCTAGACGGTGTTAATATGGAAATTAGTGATGCAGGCGACACTTCTTATGTTGCTAATACTACAAGAGCTTATGCAGGTTGGTATGCTAATCCTTGGGGTTGGGCACGCGCAAACAATGCACAACACGTATATGATGCCAGTTACATCAAACTACGAGAAGCTTCAATCTCATATTCTTTACCTCAATCAATGTTCACTAACTCTATTATTGGTGGAGTATCTATTGGTATTGTTGGTTCAAACTTATTCATTATCCACAAAAATCTTCCTTATGCCGACCCTGAAACTTCTCAAGGTGCCGGTAATATTCAAGGCTGGCAAAGTGGTGTTATGCCAACTACCAGAAATATTGGTTTCACATTAAATGTTAAATTTTAAAAATTATTAAAATGAAGAATAAAATATTATTATTATTTATATTTGCCCTCGGTCTTATGGCTTCGTGTACTGATAATTTCGAAGAATTAAATACAGACCCGAAGCACCCTACGAGTGTACCTGCTGAGTATTTAATAACTAATGCTCAAATAGAATTATCAGACCAAATTTCAAGTACTAATGTTAATAATAACATTTGGAAACTTGTTGCTCAATATTGGACTGAAACTACTTATACTGATGAATCAAATTGGGATATAGTTAATAGAACTATTGCTGATTATATTTTTAGAAACAATTATCGTGTTCTTAAAGATTTAGATGATGCCAGAACTATTGTCGAAGCTGAAGAACCGGTTCTTGATGCTGATAAGGCAGTAAAACAAAATAAATTATACATTATTGATTTAATGCAAGTTTATATATATCAAAGATTGGTTGATATTTTTGGCGATATTCCTTACACTGAAGCTTTAGATTATGAAAATTATACTCCAGTATATGATGATGCAGCAACTATTTATGCTGATTTAATTGCTCGTACTGAAGCAGCTTTTGATGGCTTTGATGTTGCCGAAACTTCTTTTGGTGATGCTGATGTATATTATAACGGTGATGTTGCTCTTTGGAAAGAATTTGCCGGTGCTTTGTTAATTAAACTTGGTATTACTATTGCCGATTATGATGCAGTTCTTTCAAAATCAGCTGTTAACAAAGGTGCTACAAATACCTTCACTTCTTTAAGTGCAGGTGCATATATGCCTTATGTTAGTTCTGCTCCGTATAACAATCCTTTATACGACGACTTAGTATTAAGCGGAAGAGCAGACTTTGTTGCTGCTAACACAATTGTTGACAAAATGCTTGAATTAAACGATGGTCGTATTTCTCATTATTTTGAATTGGTTGACACTATTTATGTTGGTGGAGAATATGGACATTCAAGTTCATCTGCAACAAATTCTCATCCTTGTGATGCTGTTTATCAACCTGATTTCCCAGGTATTTTATTGACTTATGACGAAGTATTATTCTATCTTGCCGAAGCTGCTGCTCGTGGTGGATACACTTTAAGTTTATCAGCCGAAGAATATTTTAATGCTGCTGTAACCCAAAGCTTTTTATGGTGGGGTGCTTCTGCCGACGATGCTAACGATTATCTAACTGAAAATCCTTATGCTAGTTACACTAATTGGAAAGAAGCTATTGGAACTCAAGGTTGGATAGCAATGTACACTAGAGGTCTTGAAGGTTATAATTTCTTCAGACGTTTAGATTATCCTGCTTTTAATATGCCTCCAACTCCTCCTGATGGTGTTGAAGATATTCCTACTCGTTTTACTTATCCTATCAATGAACAAACATTAAATGCTGCTAATTACCAATCTGCATCTTCTGCAATTGGCGGTGATTTTATGACAACTAAATTGTTTTGGGATAAATTCTAATAATAATTAAGAGGCTCCGTAAAGAGCCTCTTTTTTTTGTAATTTTATAATTTCGTTTTTTTCAGTACCCTACCTTATTATCTTTTTATCTTTTAAATATGTAATTATCTATTTTATAAGAATTTAATTGTATTTTAATGAATTGTTGAAAAATTGATAAAAAAATGATTAATAACTTTTGAGTTTTTTTAAGGTGTTAATTGCTAAATTATTAGCTGTAAAAATGTATTCAGAAGAACTACTATTCAGTTTGTTATACTTTAAAAAAAAACTTTTTGAATTTATCAAAATATTGTAATTATGAATTTTTAGAAAACTTATAGACACTTTATAAATTGATTCAACCCAAATTTTACAATTATTAGTCATTTTAACCATGTGGTCACCCAAGAAGACTATTAGTAACTTAAAAAAGATACATGCAAACAAGATTCTATTTAATATAAAATAAATTTAACTTAAAAATAACATTATTTTTTTAAAAATTAAACTTATCCGGCTAAAGCAAAAAATATTTAACTTAAAAATAACAAGATTTGTTAAAAATAAAATAATCTATTTAAAAATAATACAACTAATATCTTAAAAAAGCCTCTTCAATTTAATGAAGAGTTTTTTTTGTTCTAATTATTTGGCAAATGTTTGATTTTAAGAACTTTCAAAAAATTTAACATTTATATGTTTTAAAAAACTTCTTCTTTTTTGTTTTGTTAAGTTAATTTTTTTTAAATTTGTAAACTTAAAAAAATATTTAATAATAATAGAAATTCTAAAAACAATAATTTATGAAGAAATTAGGAATTTTACTTTTCTTTATCAGTTTTCTGAGCGTTAGTTTGTTTGCACAAAGAACTATCACCGGAAAAATAACTGATGAAAATGGTGATGAACTCCCTGGAGCAATAATTAGAGTTCAAAATACTAATGTAGCCGCACTATCTTCTTTTGATGGAACATATACCATTGTTGTTCCTGCCGGTGCCGATTCATTAGAATTTTCTGCAATTGAAAAACAACCTGTTGTTAAAGGTGTAACCTCTGATGTAATTGATGTTCAGTTAGAACCAACAAAAGATATTCAGGTTACACAAGTTGTAGTTGTTGGTATGGGTATTAAACAAGACGAGAAAAAAGTTGGATATGCAATTTCAACTGTTGGAGGAGATGATCTTGTTAAAAGCCAAACAAGTAGTGCAATGAATGCATTGCAAGGAAAAATACCCGGAGTAAATATTACTACAGCTTCTGGAGCCTCTGGTGCTTCTACCAGAGTAATATTTAGAGGGTTTTCTACAATTTATGGTAGTAATCAACCTCTATATGTTGTTGATGGGGTTCCAATTAATAATGCTTTTAGTGGAAGTACATCTCTAAACGGTGGAACTGATTTTGGTAATCAAGCAAATGATATTAACCCTGATAATATCGAAAGTATTTCTTTTTTGAAGGGATCTGCAGCTACCGCTATTTATGGAAACCGTGCAGCAAGTGGTGTTATCATTATTACAACTAAAAGTGGTGGTAATAATAATAATAATAAAACGAGTGTTTCTATTAGCTCGTCTTATAAATTCTCTTCTCCTTTACGTTTGCCTCAGCTTCAAAATATTTATGGACAAGGTATTTACGGTAATTGGGATCAACGAGAAAATACAAGTTTCGGTCCAAAATTTGATGATCAACTTCATTATTGGGGGCACGTTGTTGATGGACAAAGACTTATCAAACCATATTCTGCTTTACCTAATAATGTGGCTGATTTTTTTGAAATAGGTCATTTTATGCAAAACTCTGTATCTGTTTCCGGTGGAGACAATAATACAAGTTATAGACTATCGTTTTCTAATACTAATGACGATGGGATTATGCCTTATGATAAGGATAGTTATAAAAGAAATACTGTTTCGCTACACGGACGTGCTAATTTATCGAATAAAATTTCTTCTGAAGCTACTTTTACATATTTAAATAAGAAAAATAAATTTGTACCTACCGGACAAGGTGGACAATCTGTTTGGAATAATGTTTTGCAACAACCTCGAGATATTCCAATTATTGACCTTGCTAACTATCAAGATCAGTTTTATGATATAAATACTTATTATAGTCCTTATACAACTAATCCATACTGGCCTCTTTTAGAAAATGGTAATACTTATAATGAAGATCGTATGTATGGAATGGCTCAAATCGGTTACGAAATTACTCCTCATTTTAATGCAATGTATCGTATTGGTGCTGATATTTCTAATAGCCAAACTAAAGAATGGAGAGCCAAAAAAATTAATGATGGTGATGGTTTTAATGCCGGAGTTGATAATGAATTTGGTAGCGTTGAAGATTATACTGTATGGAGAAATCAGTTGAATAGTGATTTTTTACTTACTTATAGTAATAATTTTGGTCCTTTTAGTTTAAGTGTTTTAGCTGGACACAATATTAACCAATATTCGTATCATAGTCAATATCAATACGGAAGTAATTTGGATATTGAAGGTTTTTATCATATTTCAAATACAACAGAAACTCCTACAATGAGCACAAATAATTCATTGAGTAGAATTGTTGGTGTATATGGAAATGTTGATTTAAGTTATAATGGTTGGTTAAATTTTGCTGTAACAGGAAGAAATGACTGGTCATCAACTCTACCACAAAAAAATAATTCATTTTTTTACCCTGGTGCTAGTTTAGGTTTTGTTTTTACCGATGCTATTCCGGCTTTTGAAAATATTAAAGCTGTTTTCCCTTATGGTAAAATTAGATTGAGTTATGGTAAAACAGGTAAAGATGCTTCAGCATATAGCATTTACCCGTATTTTTCTCAAAATTCCAGATTCCCTTTGCCTAATCAAGTAAATGGATTTACAGTAGGTAATTCAGCTGGTAGTCCTGATCTTACGCCTGAAATGACCAGCGAATTTGAAATAGGTACTGATTTAAGATTCTTTAATGGAAGATATAGACTAGACTTTACTTATTATAACAGAACAATAAATAGACTTATTTTCCCTGTTGAATTAGCACCTTCTACCGGCTATACTTATGTAATGTCAAACTTAGGTTCAATGTCAAACAAAGGGATTGAATTACAACTTATTTTAAATGTTTTGGATAAAGAAAATTTATTTTTGAACTTTATTTGGAACTTTAGTATAAATCGTTCTGAAATAATACAGTTGGGTGACATGGATGTTTATAGTTATACCGGTTTATTAGGAGGAACAGAAACTTGGTTCCGTTTTTACGGACGCGATAGTTTAGGTAACCCCGGAGGACCTCTTGGTGAATTTGAAGTTTCAAAACCGGAAATTTGGGTTGACGGAGACGGTGTTGAACATTTTGTTGTTAATGCTCAAGGTACCCCTAAATTAGCTGAAGAAGGCTATGACAGAGCTGGTACTTCTCAACCTGATTTTATTACCGGATTTACTACTGAATTAACTCTTTTTAAAATTTTCAACGTTAGTGCAACTTTAGATTGGCATCAAGGTGGAATTATGTACTCTCGTACTGCCGGCATGTTATATTTCACAGGTATAACTCCTACAACACTTTATAATGATAGACAACCTTTTATTGTTCCTAATTCGGTTGTTAAAATTGGCGAAGATGGTGACGGAAATCCAATTTATGCCGAAAACACACGTCCTGTTATTCAAGACAATATGGGTGGTATGCCTGATTCTTATTGGGATAGAGGTGGTACCTTAGTTGGAAAACATGAACTTGTTGATAAAACTTTCATTAAATTGCGTGATCTTGTTGTTTCAGTTAGTATTCCTTCAAAATATCTTCAAAAAACTCCTTTTGGTAGTGCATCTGTTGGATTTGTTGGAAATAACTTGTTAATTTGGACACCTTCTTCTAACAATATAATTGATCCGGAGATGACAACTTTCGGAAACGATTTAGAAGCTGAATTTGGTGAATTTGGAGCAACCCCTACTATTCGTTCACTCGGATTTAATTTAACTTTAAAATTTTAATTTGATAAACATATTATTATGAAAAAAATATTTTTAATTGCAGCAGCCTTATTGTTGTTAATACCTTTTGGTTGCCAAAAATTTCTAGATGTTAATCATGACCCTGATTTACCTGAAGAGTCTACTGTTCAGTTGGTTTTACCTTCTGCTATGACAGGTGGTTCTGAAGTATTGGGTGGTTACGTGATGATGCTTGGACAAATATGGTCTCAGCAATGGACTGCAATAAATTTTTATCACGAAGAGGAAACTTTTAATGTGCCTGCCGGTAAATACGGATACGATATTGGTACATGGAGAAGTTTATATTCCGGTGCTCTTATGGACTATGAATGGGTAAGAAATACTGCTTACGAGAATGGTAATTGGACTTATTATTTAATTGCAACAGTTATGCAATCATATACTTATCAGGTTTTAGCTGATTTATGGGAAGATATTCCTGTTTCTGAAGCTTTGAAAGGTTTAAGTCCTCACTATGATTATGGTTCTGATGTATATGATACACTTATTGCAAGAATTGATTTTGCCTTAGCTCAAGATTTAGAAGCTACCACTTGTGAACAACCCGGTGAAGACGATTTAATATTTGCTGGTAATATGAACGATTGGATTGCTTTTGCTAATACATTAAAGCTAAAAATGTATTTGAGAGAATCTGTTGTTCGTCCTGATGTTGCTCGTGCAGGTATTGAACCTCTATTAGCTGCTGATGTACCATTATTAGATTATACAGATGCTACTTATACTGCTTTCTCTGATGAGGAAAGTAGAGATAATTTTATGTATGGAATGGAATTTAGAGGCGGAAATATTAGCATGCGTGCTAGTAAAACTATGATTGATTATTTAAATGATGTTAACGATCCTCGGATTGACTATATTTATGTTAAGGATCCTGCTGCTACAGATCACATTGGCGTATTTCAAGGTGATTATTTGAATACATATACCGAGTATAATGTTCAAAAACCTATGTTAAGTCGTCCAAGAATTACTCCAACTATGCCTTTTTATTATTTTACAAAAGCACAGGTTTTATTAATGCTTGCTGAAGCTGAATTAAGATTTGGAAATGCCGGAATGGCTCAAACATATTATGAGGCTGCTATGGTTGCTGATGCTGATCGTTTAAATGCTTTGTTCGCTTCTGAAATATCTTCTGGTGAGTTAGTTGAAATTGACCCTGTACTATTGGATGGTATTGCTGATTATAATTACCCCGTTGGTGGATCTATTGACCAAATTATGGAGAAAATTATTTTGCAAAAATGGATTGTATCTGCTAATGTTATGGCAATAGAAGCTTTCTTTGAGCATAATCGTACAGGATATCCTCCTGAAGCTCCTTATAAGCTTTCTGATGATGAATTTGAAGACTATTATGATTTAACAAAAGGTGAATGGATACAACCTCCAAACTCTGTGTTAACTCCTCCTATTTTATTTCCAAAAAGATTACTTTATTCAAGTACCGAAATGAATAGAAATGAGTTTGCCCCTGCTGAAGTAAAATCAATTAATGAACCAGTTTGGTGGGATTATCAACATTAATTTATAATTTAAAATTTGTTTATTATGAAAAATAAAATAACAATATTTTTATCATTAATAATTCTGATTTCTCTTTCAAGTTGTCAGTTTTATACAGATATTGATACTACAGGAGATGTTTCTTATGTATCTACAAAACCTGTTATTACTCTTTTAGGTGAACCTATAATGAGTTTGCAGGTAGGCGATAATTATGTTGATGCAGGAGTTGAAGCATTCGCTACTGAGGATACTATTTTAAATGCCGAAATTGTTTCCGGTATTGTTGATGCTAATACTGAGGGCTTTTATGTTGTAACTTACAAAGCAACAAATGGCTTTAATTGGTCAACTTATGCTTATCGATCTGTTTTAGTTCATGATGGAACTCCCTATACTCTTGATATTGCTGGAACTTATAGAATTGGTTTCCAATTTTATTCTGATGTTCAAAAATATTCAATTGATGGCTATTGGGAAATGACTAATGTATTTGCTGAGGAAGGTGTAACTCTTTCTATTGTTTTTGCTGATATGGGCGATGGAGTAAATTATACTTTGGTTCCTGGTGAACACATTACTAAAGGACAGTATTATGGAACCGCTGTAAAAAGTGGAAATAAACTGATTTTTACAATGACCTTTTTGGGACTTAACGGAAGTACGACTGTAAAGAACTTTGAATGGACAAAAGCCTAACAGTTTAATTAAAAAAAATATAAAATATTATGAAATCTATTTTGAAAATATTAATAATATCATTTGTTGCTTTTATAGCTTCTTGTAATTTGTATCCGGATTGGACAAATTATGTTGAATATTCCGACGTGTATCCCATTTGTGGGGAGTATTATGTACAGGATTATGATATGAATACTGATACCGTTATTGCTGATGGAGAATGGTATATTTTGTATATTTATAATAAGTCTTATAACCCAACTAAAGATTCTATATGGATTGATAGTCGCTTAGGTCACCCTGCTGGTGTTAGCGATTACGCATTTAAATATAAAATTAAATGTAAAGCTGATACTGTTAACTTATCTTTTGATGTTGAAAGAGCTGGAGATGTTTCTGGTAGTAATGTAAATCCATTAGATTCTGCAATTAGTGTTACAATAACCAAAAGCAAAATTTGGGATTTAAGTGATGGTATTGAAGATCCAACTCCTGACAGCATCTTTTTTGAGTTGTCTTATTATAATAAATTCGGAAATCTTTCGGCTTCTTACGTTGTAAAAGGTCACAGAAAAACCGGTTGGGAAAATCCAAACTTTGATGATCCTATGTAATATGTTATTGCATTGAGATTATTAAAATCTCAATGCATCTTTTTAAATTTATAAACTAAAAAAAAAATGATTATGAAAAAAATGTTTATTTTAGGGCTAGTTATTGTCTTTTCGATGAGTTTGTTTGCCCAAACAGACGTTGTTAATGTAAACAAAACACCTATATTAACAAAAACAATCGCCCAAAAACCAAATCAAAAAGTTGTGTTACATTTTGCCGATGATGCAAAATCTATTCCTGTTGGTGTTCCAATTGGACGTACTAATTATGACTTACAATCTAATAGCTGTGTTGCTAAAAGAATGATTGTACATGCAGACGGAACTATTTCTGCTGTATGGTTAGAAGATCAATCTGATGCTCCCGGAGGTTCTACTAGAGGAACAGGATATGCCTTTTATGATGGAACTTCTTGGCAATATGTTTCTGGTTTAGGTTCAGATGCAAATTCTCATATTGACGCAGTTAGAACTGGTTGGCCCGCTCTTATGTCAGATGGAACTAAAGAATTTGTTGCTAATCATCAATCTACAGCTCCTGGTTTATTTGGTTGGTCTCAAAATAAAGGTGCTGCCGGTACCGGTTGGTCTCAAAATGATATTACCGGAGGACCCGAGGCAATGTTATGGCCTCGTGCTGCTTCTGCAGGCAATAACTTTTATGTAATTGCTGTTGACGATTATACAACCTCTCAAGCCGAGATTGATGCACTTCATTTTTACAAATCGGATGATGCAGGTGCTACTTGGACTTACAAAGGTGAAATTCCAGATTTTTCTACTTATTATGCTTATGGTAATGGCGACCAATACGCTATCGATGCTTATGATTCAATAGTTGCAATTGTTTATTTTTCTGGTTTTGGAGATACTCGTTTATGGAAATCTACTGACTATGGCGAAACTTGGATTACTAAAGCTATTGTTGATTTTCCAATGGATGCTTATGACGGTACTGCCGGAAATTTGATTGATATGGATAGTGATGGTCAAGCCGATACCTTATACTCTTCTGATGATATGGGTGACGTTATTATTGACCACGATGGTATGGTACATTGCGTTTTTGGCAGAATGAGAATTTTAGACGAAGACCCTGCTGATGATGGTGCTTCTTCTTATTTTCCTTATACTGATTATTTATTATACTGGAATGAAGACATGGGCGAAGGTGTTTGGGACGGTTCTACTGTTGGTGATAACATTTTTGACATGGCTGTTTCGCCATTGGTTGATACTGTGGGGTATTCTTTTGACTTAGATGGTAATAATGTCATCTGGGAGTTTGTAGATGCAGGAACCGAAATTCCTTTTGGAATATATTACTGTAGCATAACTTCAATGGGTAGTTTAGGTATTGATAATGACGGAAATATCTACTGTGCTTTTACTACTGTTATGGAAGGTGATAATTATGCTAAAACTGATGCTACTCCTAATCCTCAATCTTTTAGAGGTGCTTGGTTAAGAGTTCGCGATACTAATGGTGTTTGGCTAGACCCTGTTTGTGTTTCCGATATTGACGGTACAAATGCAGAAAATGTTTTCCCAACTTTAGCAAGAAATGTTGATGGTGTTGCTCATTTATGGGTGCAATGGGATAATGAACCTGGTTTATATATTAGAGGAGACGAAGATCCTAACGTAACTGATAACTACATTATTTACAAAAGTATTCCAGTTGATACTTTAGGTATTGTTCCTTCTTCTGTTGTTTCTGTTTATCAACATAATGAACTTAAAGCTTATCCAAATCCAGTTACTAACCTGCTTACTGTAGAAGTACAAGCTGGTTCAACTATTCAAATTTATTCTATACTTGGTGCTTTAGTTCAAACTGTTGTTGCTACTGATAATACAACTGTTATTGATATGGCTAATTTACCTGCCGGTACTTACGTTATTAAAGCTACTACTGATAATGACATTGCGACTACTAAAATTTTAAAAATTAAATAACATCTTTTTAAAATAAATTAAGAAGGCTATCTGTTTTGATAGCCTTTTTTTATTTTCTTTGCATTCTTAAATTAATGATCTTAAAATATGATAAACAGAAAAAAGGCTCCTAAACTTGATTTTATTAATCAACTTAAAACTCCCGACATTAAAATTCATAAACTTAATAATGGCGTGAAGTTATATTTTATTAAATCTACAAATACCGAAATATCTGAAATTATTTGGCATTATAATACCGGCGTTTGGGAACAACAAAAACTTTTAGTTGCAGGAATGACTGCTAAAATGCTCTCCGAAGGGTCTAAAAATTATTCCTCAAGCCAAATTGCTGATGTTTTTGACTTTTACGGTGCACAATTTTCTAAAGAAGCATCTATGCATTCTACTTCTTTTAAATTAATGGCACTTAATAAATATTTGCCTAAACTTATTAATATCGTGTCTGAAATTTTATCGGAACCTTCTTTTGATAAAAAAGAATTTGAAGTTCTGAAAAAGGAAAATAAACAAAAATTTTTAATTGATCTTGAAGAAATTGAAACCGTTGCCAGATATTCTTTAGAACAAAATATATATGGTGTAAATCACCCCTATGGTTGGGTTGCAAAACCCGAAGATTACGACACTTTAGATTTAGATAGCCTTAAATCGTATTTTGAAAAAAATTATTCGGCTAATAACTTGAATATTATTGCTGTTGCTAATAATGAAAATATTGTTATAGATATTTTAAAAAAAGAGTTTGAAAATTATCATAAAAATATTATTCAAACAAATGTTAATAAATATAAAGTTCAATCTTTAAAGCAAGTACAGTATATTCCAAAAAAAACTTCTTTTCAATCGGCTATAAGGGTAGGGTGGAAATTATTTAATCGTCAGCATCAGGATTATTGCGATATGCTTATTTTTGATACTCTTTTGGGCGGTTATTTCGGCTCAAGATTAATGCAAAATATTAGACAAGATTTAGGATTAACATATTCTATATACTCTTCTCTTAAAGCTTTAAAATACGAGGGTACATTTCAAATTGTATCCGAAGTTAATAAAGAAAATAACAATAGAGTTTTAGATGAAATATTTGTTGAAATTAATAAACTAAAAACTGTTTATGTTTCTGATAAAGAAATGCTAAATCTTAAAAATTACATGTTAGGTTCTTTACTTCGTTCTATTGACGGAAATTTTAATTTTGCCTCTGCATTATCTTCTTTTTTAACTTATAATACTGATTTTCAGTTTTATACTAAATTTGTTGACCGAGTAAAAAATATCACTCCCGATAGAATAAAAACTTTAGCTAATAAATATTTTGACACAAAAGAAATGTTTTCTGTTATAGTTGGTTAAGTTATCATCTTTGAAAAAATACTTTCTAAAAGTATTATGTAAATAATAAAAAAGTTGTTATATTAGCAACTTTATCATTTTTGAATAAATTAAAATATATGAATAATTTTACTCGGATAACTTGTGTAAACAATGGACTGTCTAAAGAATATCCTCTTGGAACAACTTTGAGCGAAATTGCTGATAATATGTGTATTAAAACGAGCAAGCCTATTTTGGGAGCTCGAGTTAATAATAAACTAAAAGAACTTTCATACAGAGTTTTTAACCCTAAATTTATCGAATTTATTGATATTACAAATATCGACGGTTTAAGAATGTATCAACGTTCGTTATCTTTTGTTTTAATGAAAGCCGTTAAAGATATACTTCCTAATAGCCAACTTAAAATTGAACATTCTATATCAAAAGGATTTTATTGCGAACTTGAAAAAGAATCCGGATTATTGCCGGAACAAGTGCTTGCTATTTCTGACAGAATGAGGCAAATTATTAACAGTGATTTGCGTTTTAGACGCGAACAAATACCTACAGATGAAGCAATTAAACGATTTGATGAAAATAATTTATCCGAAAAAGCAAAGCTTTTTAAAACTCGTCCTACTTTGTTCACTTCAACATATTATCTTGATAATCAAATAGATTATTTTTATGGATATTTAGTGCCTTCAACTGGGTATCTTAAAGTTTTTGATTTGATTCCGTATTATAATGGAATGTTACTTCGGTTTCCTTCAAGTAATGAGCCCGAAAGTTTGGGCGAAGTTATTGAACAACCTAAATTATTTGACATAGTGCAGGAGTTTAAAGATTGGAGCGAAATTATTGGGGTTTCAACTATTGGTAGTATTAACGAGCTCGTGCAAGAAGGAAAAAACAGCGATTTGATTAAGGTTACTGAAGCCTTGCATGCAAAAAAAGTATCACAAATTGCCGATCAAATTCACAAAAAAAGCTCTGTTAAATTAGTCCTTATTGCCGGACCTTCTTCTTCAGGAAAAACAACTTTTTCTAAACGACTTGCTGTTCAACTTAAAGTGTTAGGTATTAGCTCTTTATCAATTTCTCTTGATAATTTTTTCGTTGATAGGGAGGATACTCCAATTGACGAAAATGGCGATTACGATTTTGAATCTGTTTTTGCTCTTAATCTTGACTTGTTTAATTCTACTATGAATAAATTAATTTCCGGGCAAAAAACAACTATTCCTGAATTTGATTTTCATCTGGGGCGCAGTAAAATTGACCCTAACCATAAAATTACTCTTCATAAAGATGAAGTACTTATTGTTGAAGGCATTCATGGCTTAAATCCAAAATTAACCGAACATATCGAAGATAAATTTAAATATAAAATTTATGTTTCGGCATTAACTACTCTTGGAATTGATTTACATAACCGTATTCCAACTACCGATAATCGATTAATTAGAAGAATAGTACGGGATTTTCAGTACAGAGGTTATTCTCCCGAAGAAACTCTTAAACGATGGCCGAGTGTGCGTAGAGGCGAAGATATAAATATTTTCCCTTTTCAAGAAGAGGCTGATGTGATGTTTAATTCTGCTTTACTTTACGAATTAGGTGTTCTTAAAAGATATATTGAACCTTTGCTTAAAAAAGTTCCCGAAACAGTATATGAATATTCCGAAGCTCAGCGACTAATTAAATTTTTATCCTATTTTGCCGAAGCAGACAACGAAAACGAAATTCCTCCAACTTCAATTTTACGTGAATTTTTGAGTGGAAGTTCTTTTCATTATTAATTTTATTATCTTTATACTCATTTTTCAAATTTAATATTCGTATGAACAATATTCTTGAAATAAAAGGTCTAACTAAACATTACGGTAATATTACTGCCGTTAATAATTTGAATGTTACAATTCCTCGGGGATCTGTTTTTGGCGTTTTAGGACCTAATGGTAGCGGAAAAACTACTACTTTAGCCTGTGTTCTTGGTATTGTTTTACCAGATAGTGGAACTTTTAAATGGTTTGATTTACCTGCTGGACAGCTTGCTAATAATAAGCTTGGTGCTATTATCGAACAACCAAATTTTTACCCTTATCTTAACGCAATTCAAAATCTTGAACTTGTAGCAAAAATTCGGAACATAAAAAATCCAATGCCCGAAATTGAACGTGTATTACATAAAGTTCACCTTTTTGAGCGAAGTACAAGTAGCTTTTCTTCTTATTCTTACGGAATGAAAAGACGCTTAGCATTGGCGGCAACTTTATTAGGTGATCCTGATTTGCTTATTTTTGATGAACCTACTAACGGATTAGACCCCGAAGGTATTTCTTTTGTTCGTAATCTTATTATCGATCAGGCTAAATTAGGTAAAACTATTATTATTGCCAGTCATATTCTCGACGAAGTTGAAAAAGTTTGCACCGATGTGATGATATTAAAAAATGGAAATTTAATTACCTCCGGTAAAGTTGTTGATGTTTTACAGGGCGACGAAAAAATTCATTTAATATCTGATGATAATAATGCTTTACATGAACTTTTAGTCAGAAATGATATTGTTCAAAGTGCCGAATTTGAAAATGATAAACTAATTATTGTTCTTAAAAAAGGTGTTAAAACTCGTCAAATTAGCGAATTAGCCTTTGAAAATAAAATTATAATTACCAACATCGAAACTAAAAAGAAAACATTAGAAGACGAATTTTTAGAATTGATAAAATAATATTAAAACAGTTGATTTTTGTTCTTGTACCACTGATGCTTATTTTTTCTGAAATTTGTATCAGTGGCTTTTTTTATATCTCTGTATCGTTAATTTTTGACCACAGCAAATCTTTTAACTCTTTTATACCTTTTTGTGCAACCGAAGAAATAAATACATAAGGAATATCAACTATCACATTTTTTCTTATATCATCCATCAGTTCGTCATCAAGCATATCTATTTTTGTGATTGCTAATATTCTGTCTTTATCTAAAAGTTCCGGATTGTAGTTTTTAAGTTCGTTTAATAAAATTTCATATTCTTTACTGATGTCATCTGAGTCGGCAGGCACCATAAATAATAAAACCGAATTTCTTTCTATATGGCGTAAAAATCTCAAACCCAGCCCTTTACCTTCGGCGGCTCCTTCAATTATACCAGGAATATCAGCCATGATAAATGATTTAAAATCACGATATTGTACAATTCCTAACTTAGGAGTTAAAGTTGTAAACGGATAATCGGCAATTTTGGGACGTGCTGCACTAACAGTTGACAAAAGTGTTGATTTTCCGGCATTTGGAAAACCTACAAGACCAACATCTGCTAAAACTTTTAATTCTAAAATAAATTCGCCTTCAATTGATGGTTCGCCTGGTTGTGCGTATCTTGGTGTTTGATTTGTTGGAGATTTAAAATTTGTATTTCCTAACCCACCTCTGCCTCCTTTTAACAATGTTTTTATTTCATCAGGTTCTGTAATTTCAAGAACAGTTTCTCCTGTTTCAGCATTTTTTACTACAGTTCCTAATGGAACTTCTATGGTAATATTTTGTCCGTCGGATCCTGTTTTGTTACCGGAACTGCCATTACCGCCATGTCCGGCTCTAAAGTGTCGCTCAAATTTTAAATGAAGTAATGTCCACATATCTGCTTTGCCTTTTAAAAAAATGCTTCCGCCTTTGCCGCCATCTCCTCCGTCGGGGCCTCCTTTGGGTATATATTTTTCTCTGCGTAGATGAACCGAACCGGCTCCGCCTTTGCCCGACATGCAATATATTTTAACGTAATCTATAAAGTTTGTGTGTGCCATTTTTTTCGTATTTCTGTTGGAACAAGGTTTGTTAAATTTAAAAAATTAAGTGGATTTTCAACCGAAATTTTATGCATTATTTTGCTGCCTAAGTTTGTTACAAATTGGCTTCTAATATCTTTGTATTTACCTTCTATTGTTATCATGTAAAAATCTGTACCAAAAAGTGTTCTTTCAGAAACTAACTTGTTGTTATTGAATAAATCAATAAATGTTTTATGAATTTCGGGTAAGTGCATAATGTACGATAAATCGGCGTAAACATTTGGATATCTTTCCATTAAATCAATTATTCTATATGTCCATGCTTTTCTAGAAGTATTGTTTTTCCATTCGCTTACTCCGCCAAAGTGTGCAAAATTAATTCTTAAATTCGGAAAAGCTTTTAAAACCGGCTCCCAATTTTGTGGACGGTTAAAAAGTTGTTCGTATTGTCTTTTGAAAAAGAACGTTTTTTTTTCATTTTTTAATATCAGCTCTCCGTTTTGATTCAAATCATAATATTTTAAATTAAAAGAATTTTTGTTTGAATGAACACTTCCTGAACATGAATGGGTAACAACCGGAATATCATATCTTGCACATTGCTCAAAAATTTTCATCAAATTGGGGTGCGAAGGTAAAAAACCCAAAGAAGGATAAATCTTTACCCCAAAAAAATTATATTCTTTTGAAAAAGCTTTATTAAAAAGTTCTAAATGTTTGGTGTTATTAGGATCAATTGCAACAAAAGGAAGAAAAAGTGAAGGATTTTTATCTCTTACTAATTTATATTCTTCTAATTGTTCAAAAATATCTTTTGCGGTTTTTCCTGTTATTCCTTTGGAAAAATCCATCATTAACGAACAAAAAATTGTGTTTTGAGGAGTGCTGTTTATTAAATATTCGGCAATATCTTCTGTTGATTTTTTTGAAACAAAATCTATAAAATATGCGTAGTTATAAAGTTTGTCGTCGTCGCTGGAAACAAATTCAAGTATAGATTCTAATTGTTTTAGAAATGACGCATTTACTAAATATGGAATACGTATCCCAAAGTATTTATCGGGGATAAAATCTTTATTAAATAAGTGAACATGAACATCAAATCTGAAATCTCCTTGCTCAAACAAGGATAAAATAGAAGAATTTAACCTTGATTTTGTTGTTTTTGAAATATTGGAATTAAATTTGTTCATACATAAATCGGTGATGAATGCTTATTTAAGTTTTTTTCTAAAAATAAATAACAAACTAACGACAAAAGTAAACTAAATTTTTTAATTTTGCTGCATTAACTTAATATCTATGTTAGAACCTATAAAATTAAACAAAAAAGAAGACACTCCTTCGGTAGTGCTTGATAAACAAGAATCAATATTCTTTTTTGAAGGGATCTCTATTCCCGAAGATTCAACTAAATTTTATCAACCAATTATTGATTGGCTTAATTTATATTCGCAAGACCCTAATGATTATACCGAAGTAATTTTTAAAATAAAATATTATAATACATCTTCTTCTTTGCAAATTGCTACTTTAATAAAAATTTTTGATTTGCTTTTTAATGACGGACATAAAGTCCTTATAAAATGGCATCATCATCCACAAGATGAGGCTCTAAAAGAAGATGGCGAAGAGTTTGCCGAGTTTTTTAATGTTCCTTTTGAAATTATTTCAGATTTTTAATAAATTTTGTGATTTTTATTTTAAAAGGGTTCTTACATAATCAAAATCGGATTTAAAAAAAAATTTATTTTTAAACATTATTTTGTTTACTTTGTAAAAAATCATCAAGTATGTTTGATCCTTTAAAAATACATAGTAAAAATTTTTTACCTGAGGTTGTTTTAGATAAAGATAAAGGCATTTTTATAATTAAAGGTAAATCAATTCCTGAAGACAGTAGTGAGTTTTACTCGCCAGTGTTTAAGTGGTTTGAAGTATATTTTGAAAATCCGAATCCCGAAACTGTTTTCTTCTTACAATTAGATTATTATAATTCATCATCTGCACGTGCTATTGCTAATTTAATTAAATTATTTGATGATAAGTTTAATCTTGGAGTTAATGTTAAAGTTATTTGGAGCTATAACCCTGATGATGAAGCAATGAAAGAAAACGGCGAGGATTTTAGTTTGCTTTTTTCTCTTCCAATTGAAATTAATCCATATTAAAGTATAAAATATGTACAGTAAAATTAAAGAATTTTTACAACAAGAATTAAAGTCGATTAATGAAGCCGGCTTGTATAAAAACGAAAGAATAATTACTTCTGCTCAAGATGCTGAAATTAAGCTTGATAGCGGTAAAACGGTTCTTAATTTCTGTTCAAATAATTATCTTGGTCTTTCTTCACACCCAAAAGTTATTAAAGCTGCTAAAAATGCACTAGATACTCACGGATATGGTATGTCTTCGGTTCGTTTTATTTGTGGAACTCAAGATAATCATAGATTACTCGAAGAAAAAATAGCCAAATTTTTTGGAATGGAAGATACTATCTTATATGCAGCTGCTTTTGATGCTAATGGTGGTGTTTTTGAACCTCTTTTATCCGACGAAGATGCAATAATCTCCGATCAACTTAATCATGCCTCAATTATTGATGGTATCAGATTGTGTAAGGCTAACAGATTTAGATATAAACATGCAGATATGTCCGATTTAGAGCAGCAACTTAAAGATGCTCAATCAAGCCGTTTTAGAATGATTGTTACCGATGGCGTTTTTTCAATGGACGGTGATATTGCTAAACTAAACGAAATTTGCAATTTAGCTGAAAAATATGATGCAATGGTTATGGTTGATGATAGTCATGCTTCTGGTTTTATTGGCAAAACCGGTAGAGGAACTCATGAATATCATAAGGTAATGGATAGAGTTGACCTTATTTCAAGCACGCTTGGCAAAGCTCTTGGTGGTGCAATGGGTGGTTTTATTACCGGAAAACAAGAAATTGTTGATTTATTACGTCAACGTTCTCGACCTTATTTATTCTCAAATTCTTTATCTCCGGTTATTGTTGGGGCTGCTTTGCAAGTTTTTAATATGCTTAGCGAAACTACCGAACATAGAGATAAATTAATGTGGAATGCCGAATATTTTAAAGAAAAAATTCAAAAATTAGGTTTTGATATTAAACCTACTCAATCGGCTATTGTTGCAATTATGCTTTATGATGCAAAATTATCGCAAGATTTGGCCGCTAAACTTCTTGATGAAGGCATTTATGTTACCGGTTTTTATTATCCTGTTGTGCCTAAAGGCGAAGCAAGAATTAGAGTCCAACTTTCTGCTGCTCATACAAAACAACATATTGATAAAGCTGTTGCTGCTTTTGCAAAAATTGGTAAAGAACTTGGAGTTTTAAAATAATTTTTATTACACATTATTTCTTAAAGCCTAATCGATTATCGGTTAGGTTTTTTTTTACTTTTATTTGAAATCTAATAACTTTCAAACTTTTAATATTAATAAAATAGTTTTATAGGCGTTAAACTTTAAAATCATACTACAAATATGCAATTAATTGATACTCACGCTCATCTTTTTTGGGATAAATTTGATGCCGACTTAGATCAGGTTATCGAAAGAGCTAAAAAAAATGGAATTAATAGAATTTATAACCCAAATGTTGATTCTTCAACAATCGATAAACTGTTGCAAATTACTGAAAAATATCCCGATATCATTTTCCCAACAATGGGGCTACACCCAAGTTCAGTTAAAGAAGATTTTGAAAAAGAACTTGAATTAGTTGAAAATCAATTAAATAATGGAAAGTTTTATGGAGTGGGGGAGATTGGTATTGATTTATATTGGGACGAAAATAAAAAATTTATCAATCAACAAATTGAAGCTTTTACTTTTCAAATTAGATTGGCAAAAAAATTAAAACTCCCGATTATTATTCATGCTCGAAAATCATTTAACGAAATTTTTAATGTTATAGACAAAGAAAATGATGACCAACTGTTTGGTATATTTCATTGCTTTTCGGGAAACATTGGACAAGCAGAAAAAATTTTAGAGTATGGTGGCTTTAAACTTGGCATAGGTGGTGTTGTTACATACAAAACTTCAAAATTGCCAAAAGTTCTTAAAAAAATTGATTTAAATCACTTAGTATTAGAAACAGATTCTCCTTTTTTAACTCCTGAACCTTTTCGTGGACACCGAAATGAAAGTGCTTACATTAAGGATATTGCTATTAAAATTGCTGAAATAAAGGATATTAGCCTATATGATGTTGCCGAAATTACAACAAAAAATGCTTTAGAGATATTTAGTTAAATCTATTTTTAAATATATTCTTTGTATTCCAATAACACTTAAAAAAATTTCGTTAGTTGTACATATATGCCTATCTTTATACAAAAATTTTTAAACTAATAAAAATATATTTTATGCAAACTTTAATTGATAAATTAAGTAAAAAAATTGACGAACATCGCCCTCGTACTGTTCGTTTATTAAAAGAGTATGGTGATGTTGAACTTGGAAAAGTAACTATTGGTCAGGCTATTGGTGGAATGAGAGGTGTAAAAGTTCTTGTAACTGATATTTCTTATCTTGATCCTAACGAAGGAATTAGATATCGTGGCAAAACTTTACCCGAAGTTTTTGAATTATTGCCTAAACCTGCCGGAAAAGATTATCCTTACGTTGAATCACTTTGGTTTTTTCTTTTAACCGGTGATGTTCCTACTCAAGCCGAAGCCGAAGATCTTGTTGAAGAATTTAAAAAACGCAGAAAAATCCCTCAATATGTTAAAGATATTTTAAATGCAGCCCCTAAAGATTCTCATCCAATGGCTCTTTTTTCAATGGCTGTTGTTGCTATGCAAAAAGAATCTAAATTTTATAAAGCTTATAACGAAGGTTTAGATAAAATGACTGCTTGGATTCCCATGTATGAAGATTCAACCGATTTATTAGCAAAAATGCCCGGAATTGCTGCTTATATTTACAGAATGAAATATAAAAATTCTGATTTTATTGATGATGATATGAGCCTTGATATGGGTGGAAATTTTGCTCACATGATGGGGATTCCTGTGCCTTATGATGATGTTGCTAGAATGTATTTTATTACACATGCCGACCACGAAAGTGGTAACGTTTCGGCTCACTCTACTCACCTAATTGCATCAGCTTTATCTGACGCTTATTATTCTATTTCCGGTATGTTAAACGGTCTTGCAGGACCTCTTCATGGATTAGCTAATCAGGAAGTACTTCGTTGGATTCAAGGCGTGCGTGAACAAATGGGCAACAAAATTCCTACTAAAGAAGAAATGTCTAAATTTGTTTGGGATACCCTAAATTCAGGGCAGGTTATTCCGGGATACGGACACGCTGTGCTTAGAAAAACAGACCCGCGTTACACTGTTCAACGCGAATTTTGTATTAAACATCTTAATGATGATATTTTATTCAAATATGTTGATGTTCTTTATCAAGTTGTTCCCGATATTTTAAGAGAACAAGGTAAAGCTAAAAATCCATGGCCTAATGTTGATGCTCAGTCGGGTGTTATTCAATGGTTTTACGGACTACAAGAGTATGATTTTTATACTGTGTTATTTGGAGTTGGTAGAGCAATTGGTACTTTAGCTAACATTACTTGGGATAGAGCTCTTGGTTATCCTATTGAAAGACCTAAATCACTTACTACCGATATGGTTGAAGCAGTTGCTGGTATTAAATAAATCTATTGCAAATTATTTTATAATAAACGCCTCTTTTTAGAGGTGTTTATTATAACTTTTTATCTTGATAAATTAAAACATCTTATATCTAATCCCGATATTTATCCACCTGCCGGGAAGTTTTATATAGCTTAAATCATAATATTCTGTATTTAACATGTTTGAAATTTGAACATAAAAAGTAAAATGTTTAATCGAGTACGAAAGTTTTGTGTCAAATATTAAAAATGGAGAAAATTGTGATTCTGCAAATGCGTTGGTTTCATTATTAAAAATAAAATACGACCCATTTCTGTAATTATATTTTGCCGACCAAGCTAAATAAAAGTTCTTTAGTAATTTATGATTTGCTGAAATGCTTAAATTATGCTTTAAATAATTTAAACTATATTTTGAAATAATTTCTGTTTGTGGTTTATTTTGATTTAAAAATGTGTAGTTTATTGTGAGATTTTCTATCAATTTTATTTTAAATTTTTTGCTTAACATAACTTGAAATCCGAAAGTATTTACTTCTGTGTAATTCATTGTTTTCCATTTGTCTGTTTCGTTTAATTTAACCCAATCTATTAAATTTTTAGCAATTCTGTAAAAAACGGCACTCTGAATTGTAAATTTTGATTGTTTGTATTTAAAACCATATTCATAAGTTGTTGCTTTTTCGGGTTTTAAATTAATATTTCCTTCATTTGAAGGACCGGTATAATACAAGTCTGTAAATGTAGGTAGTCTTACTCCCTGATTAACTGATAAATAGCTCGAAAAATTATTTGTAAATAAAACAGTAAATGATCCGGAAAAACTTTGAAAAAAGCCAAAAATTTCATTGTAAATAGAATTAATTCCGGCCGATAATTCAATTTTACCTATTTTTTTATATTGTTCAACATAAGCATTAAAAATCAATCTGTTGTCTCCTTTTGTAAATGGTGAGTTTTCTTTTATAAGATTACTATCTAAATCAATCCCCAAATTTGAGCTTTTAATATTATCATTTTGTATAAATAAGCCATAATATGAGTCGCCTAAAAATGTTGAAAAACTTGAACTAATTGTAGCACCAAATGTTTGAGTTTGGTGATAATTATGTCCTGCGTAGTATGCCCATGATCGATAACTATTTTGAGCGTATTTTGCCGTGTCTGAGATGCCTCTGATCCAAAAATCTCCGTTTTTTACATACCAATCTTCGTCTTCTCTAAAAAGCTCAAATCTATCTAAATGTAAATTGTAAAAAGCATTTATTTTATGTTGAAAATTTTTGCCGAATTTTAAATTAATACCCGAATTAAATTTACCAATATCTTCTGATTGATATGGGTAATTGGGAGAATAAAAATTTTGAGCACCATAACTTTTTATGCTTAAAGAGGTTTGAAAATCTATAATTATTTTTTTTGAATTGTAATTTTGGTTATAAAATATATTAGCCTCTGTAAAATCGGTATTTTCTGTGTATCCGTCAGATTTTTTTACATTAACCGACATTACTTTTCCGTTTTTTCCATTGTTAACTATAAATGACGTGCTAAAATTAAATAAATTATGTTGTCCATAAAAAGCCGAAATATATCCCTGATGTATGTTATTTTTAGTAATAATATTTATTGCTCCACTATATGCTCCAATCCCGTATTTATTTGATGCAGGACCTTGAAAAACTTGAATATTTGAAATTAAATCTAAAGAAATTGGGAGGGCAAAAGAATTATGGCCGGTTTGAGGATCAGAAATTGGAAAACCATTTAAAAGTATTAGAGCTTGATCAAAATTACCTCCGCGAATGCTCACGTCCGATTGAACATCGGAAAAGCCTCGCTGCTGAAAATCAACGCCTAATGTTCCATCAAGTGCATCAGCTAAATTTGATGAAGACAATAAATTATTGTTAAAATTTATAATATTAATGATTGAGTTATTGTAAACTTTGCCCCGTTTAGCATCAATTAATATTTCAGAAATACCAATTGTGTCGTTTTGAGCAACTGCATACGAAAAGGAAGCGGATATGTAAACCATTGGAAGCACTAAAATTATAACAATTTTTTTTAAAGAATTTAAAATTGAAAAACCTTTGTTTTGCCATCTTTTAAAAAAGACAAATGTGTTTGACTTAATGTGAGTTTTAGTTCTCATGTAAATAAATTTTGTTTGTTAATAAAATAGTTTAATTTTGAAGTGCAAAAATCAAATTTTTTCGGTACAATGCAAAAAATAATTGTCATTCAAACAGTAAAAAAGAACGAACTTTACAACATTACAAGTAAAGTTTCTGAATTTGTAGAAAAATGCTGCGTAAAGAGTGGCATAGTTAATGTATATGCACAAGGAGCAACGTCCGGAATTATGATTCAAGAAAATTGGGATAATTCTGTACAAAGTGATGTTCTTAATTTTTTGCAGAGTATTATTCCAAGTGGAGTGTGGGAGCATGATAAACAAGATAACAACGGAGATGCTCACATAAAAGCCGGAATTGTTGGACCAAGTGAAACAATTCCAATCATTGATGGAAAACTGGGATTGTCAGAATGGCAAAATATTTTTTTCTGTGAATTTGATGGTCCAAGAAAAAAAAGAACTATTATTTTAACTATTTTTGCTAATAAATAATTTTTTGGAATATTATTTGTTCAAATTTTGAAAACTAAATTATTTTATTTTACTTTGACAAAAATTCATGCTAGATGAATAATAAAGCATTTTCAGAGTCATATAAAAATTTTGTAGTCAACTTATTCAATGGAATTGAAAAGGGTGATTTAGAATACATCTATAAAGGTGAAGTTACCTCAACGGTTGTTACAAATATTTTAGACTTGGCTAAACTTAATTTAAATGATATTGATTTAAAACCACTTAGTTCAAGAATCTATTTTATTTTGGGCGAAGGTTTGCAAAATATATCACGGCATCAAGACAAAATTGATGGTACTACCCCCAGCGATAGTATAATTTTAATCAGCAAGCAAAAAGATACTTATAATATTACCACCGGTAATTTAATTAGAGTTGATAAAAAAGAAGAGCTTGAAGAAAAAATGCAGAAAATCAATTCAATGAATATTGATGAACTGCGTTATTTTGCCAGATATATAAGAAAAAATTACACTTTATCTGAAAAAGGCGGAGCTAATTTGGGGCTGGTTGAAATGGCAAAAAGATCCGGCAGTAAGCTTATTTATGGTTTTAAAGATTATTTACCCAATTACTCTTTTTTTTATTTTACAATTGAATTAGACTTAAAAAACACTAAGCCAACGGATATTTTAATTATTCCTAAAAATGAATATAGAAATATTAATTTCCTTAAAAGATTTCATCAAACTTTAGCAGATCAAAATATTTATCTTGTTTTTAAAGGCGATTTTCATCAAAATAATATTTTGGCTTTGTTTGATATTTTAAGAAAACAAATGGCAGAAACGGTTGTTTCAATAAAGCTTAAAAATGTTCTTATTGAGGTTTTACAAAATATAGAAAAACATGGAGATAATTTACATGAAATTACAGATTGGAAACCAGGAATTGTTACAATACATCAATCTGAAGATGATTTTTTTCTTACAGCTTCAAACTATATAATTAACTCCAGAATTCCCCAATTAAAAAACAAAATTGATCAAATAAATTCTTTGTCTCGTGATAAACTTAATGAGCTTTATCGCGAAAGTTTACTTGATTTTAATCAGGAAATTACAGCCAAAAAAACAGGATTAGGATATATCGATATTAGACGCAGAAGTGGCACACCTTTATCTTTCGATTTTATAAAAGTTGATGATAACTATTCGTTATTTTTTATTCAAATTATAATTAAAGACAAAAATTAATATAAAAATATGAAAGCATTAGAAATACAAGCAACAGCCGACACTCCCAAAGTTATTTTGGACAAAGACAAAAATTATTTTGAAATCTCTGGATTGTCGCTTCCTGAAGATGCTATTGAATTTTACAAACCAATAATGGCTTGGTTAGAAGACTATGCAGATGATCCAAACTCAGATACTGTATTTAATTTAAAATTAGAGTATTTTAACACTGCTTCGTCTAAACAAATTATTCAACTTTTGTTATTTTTAGAAAAATTAAACTCTAAAACAAATGTGAAAATTCGTTGGCATTATAAAGATATTGATGAGGATATGCATGATTTGGGTGAAGAATATTCTGAAATTATTAAAGTTAATTTCGATTTAGTAGAATATACTTAAAAATAATTATTAAGTTAACATATTAAAACGCACTAATTCAGTGCGTTTTTGTGCTTATGGTTGATAGTATGAATTGTTGTAAATTATCATGTAATCGGAAATGTTCATTAGTTCTTTTAGCGTTATTTGCGGGTTGTTTTCAGTGTATGCTTCAATAATTTTGTAACCTATAAAAGCACCCGCTCTGGGTGCCGACTTTGTTTGAAATGGAGTTGTAAATGGTGCTTCTCCGGTGTAGGTTTTTATATCCATAAAATTTGTTGAAAAAAGCATTTCCTCTGAAATTAAGTACTCCCAAATATTTTTTTCATATTCATTTGCCCAACCCCATTGTGAGTATTTGTAGCCCCATTTTAGTGTGTCGTTTACTTCGGGTAACATCGCATCTAAAAAGTATTGAACTCTTCCTTGATAAATCATATTTGATAAAACTGTATTTATTGAATCATTGTACGGAAATTGTGCTGTACACCACGCTCGCATTACGTCAACCGGAAGCATTTCTTTGGTCATTCGGCGTACTAAATAATTTTCAAACATTCCCGAATAAGCAGTAAACGACTTGCCAAGGTATTTATCTAAACTTATTCCAATATAGTTGTTTCCAGTAAAAACAGATATATTATAGCCTGAAATACAAGTGTTTATTGTGGGTATTGTGGTGTTGGGGAAATAATATTTGTAATGTTTAAAAGCATTTGTTAAATTTTGCTCAATAAAATTATCGTTTGGTGGAAAAACAGAAAGAACATGATTATATAAATCCATTTGATCGCAATAGTAATAAAAATCTGTTAAATGATCATAAAAAGTTCGCTGATCCGGTAATCCAACTCCTATTAGTTTTGTGTTATAATCTGTAAAAAAATCACTATATTTATCTTGCATCTTTGGCATTGCATAGTAAATACTGTCGCCGCTAAGACTAAACATTTCGATGTCGAATCTGTTAATCTCAAGGTTTATTTCTTGATCCGAAACATCAACGTTAAATTTATTATTATTGCAACTTGATAAAATAAATATTATTGCGAGCAACGATAGTCCGTATTTTTTCATTTTTGTTTATTTTTTATGTAATTTATGTTCCTGTATAATCCTGTATATTTTGTTCTTTTAACGGCCGAATTGATAAAAATATTATTAAATGTTTGTTCAGAAATATTTTCCCAGTCCTTTTTTTCTAATTGCAAAAGTAAAAAATGTGGATTAAATCTTTCATCTTCTGTTGGAATTGATTTTTTATTCCATGGGCAAACATCTTGACAAATATCGCAGCCAAAAATATTATTTTTAAAATTTAAGTTAAAATCATTTTCAAATTCCCCTTTTTTTTCTATTGTTTGATAAGAAATACAATTGTTTGAGTTAATAATATATGGTTTTATTATTGCTCCTGTTGGGCAAGCTTCAATACATTTTGTGCAACTTCCACAGTAAGAGTTAATTTGTTTAGTTGAATAGGTTAACTCTATATCAATAATTAATTCACCTATAAAAAAAAATGAGCCTTTTTTTGTTAGTAACATTGAGTTTTTTCCAATCCAGCCTAAACCGGCTTTTTTTGCAATTGATCGTTCTAATACCGGTGCTGAATCAACAAATACTCTACCGTTTACGGGTTCAATTTGTTTGTTAATAAATTCAAAAAGTTTATATAAATCATCTTTTAATATTTTGTGATAATCTGCACCGTAGGCATATTTTGAAATTTGGTATGTGTTGTTATTTTGCTGTTTTTGAGGAAAGTAATTTTTGAGAACAACAATAACAGATTTAGCGTTTTCAACAAGCAAATTGGGGTTTAAACGTTTTTCAAAATTTCGCTTCATGTAGCTCATGTCTGCGTGATAGTTGTTATCTATCCATTTTTGTAAATGTTCTTTTTCTGAGGATAAAAAATCGGCTTTTATTATTCCTATTTCGTTAAAACCTGTTTTAAGAGCTTGATTTTTAATGAGTTCTGTTTTTTCAGAAATATTCATTTGTTTTTGTAATTTTAATTTACTTAAAAAAAACCCAACATTTTTTGTTGGGTTTTTATTTGTAAAATAAATAATTATTTACGTTTAATTTTAATAACTTGTCCAATTTGTAGATGCTGAACATCGCTATTTGTAAAACTGTTAATAGTTTTTATATCATCGTGAGAAACACCATTAAATTTTTGTGCTATAGTATATAAGTTATCACCTGATTTTATAGTATAATAAATAAAATTTGGATCAAGGTTTTGTTGGGCAGTTGTTCTATTGCTTGATTTATTTTGTTTTTGATCAAAACTCATTGAATTAAAGCTGTTGTAATACGATACTTTACGTAAAGGTTCATAGATTTTTAAAGTTTGACCAACGGTAAGTCTGTTAGATGTTAACCCGTTCCAACATTTTATATCGCTTATCGACACGTCAAACCATTCGGCAATAAAAGAGTAGGTGTCGCCTGATTTAATAGTGTAGTTAACAACTCCCATACCGCTAAAATCATAATCGGGGCATGGTGGCGGAGTGTATGTTGATTGTCTGTAAGTGTTATTATTTCGATGTGTTGGCATTGATTTTACAACAAATTTACTCGAAAATAGAATAGAATCATTGTAATCGTAAATTTTATCTTCGTTAATTAAATAATTCATAATTTCTTCAACCGGTAGTCGTAAAGCGTAGGGTTTTACGTACCCCGGGATAATATCTAATTTAAATTGAGGATTTAAATCTCTAAGTTGTTCTATTGGAATATCTAACACTTCGGCAACTTGTAATAAGTGTAAAGTATCGGTTACCATAACTGTATCAGTATTTAAAGGTAATTGAATATCAGCAGGATAAAAATTATGTTCGTCGGTGTAGTTCATAATATAAGTCATAGCAATAAATGCTGGAATATATCCTCTTGTTTCGCGGGGTAGATACATGTAAATGTCCCAAAAATCAGTTTTTCCACCCGAACGAGCTATTGCTCTGCGAACATTACCGGCACCACAATTGTATGATGCTAAAGCTAAGTTCCAATCTCCAAAAATAGCGTATAGTTCATCTAAATATTGAACAGCAGCTTCGGTGCTTCTGAGTGGGTCGCGGCGTTCGTCAACATAACTGTTAATTTCTAAATTATATCTTTTGCCTGTTGCATAAATAAATTGCCAAATTCCGGTTGCTCCGGCACTCGAAACTGCTCTTGGATTTAAAGCTGATTCAATAATTGGTAAATATTTTAGCTCAAGTGGCATGTTGTGTGCATCAAGTTCTTTTTCGAACATTGGAAAATAATATTCCGAAAGACCCATATATGTAGGAATCATGTATTTGCCTTTTTTAAGATATAAATAAATCCATTGTCTAACTTTTTCGTTATAAGACAGTTGTATAGGTGTTGGTATTAGTTTTAGTCTTTCAATTATTATAGAATCGGAAACGTTAATGTCGTGATCGTTTGTGAAAATGTTTTTTTGAACACTTGTGTCTAATGATGTTTTAACGTACCATCCATTTAATAAACTGTCAAAATTTGACATAGTTTGTGCTCTTAGAAGAGAGTCTTCATTAATTTGAGCATTAATTACTGTGTTTGATAATAGCGTGAAAGAAAATAAAATAAAGAAGAGTTTTTTCATTAGTTTAATTTTTTTTGGTAAAAACTGTACAAATTTACTAAAAATAAAATTGAAAAGTTAATCCGTAAACAGGATTGAGTGCAAAAGTATTAAAATAAGGTTTAAAATTCAAGGATAAATCATCAGAGATGTCAAAATCACTAAGTTCGGCGTCAACATAAGCGTCTATAACATTTATTGTCCACCACAATATTCCTCCAATAAAAAACAAATCCCTCTGTCGTCTGGCAACGTTATAATTATTTGCCAGTTCGTTTAAATCTGAAATTCCGGTTGTTGGAAATTTTAGATGTTCGGGTATTGTTTGGTCTTGCATTAAAAGAATATCGTTTCTGTATGCAATATAAGCCCATTGAGATTTTCTAATATAATATCCAACTCCACCAAAAACGCCATAAATTATCGGGATTTTATAGTATTTTCTGTTGTATATTTGTCCGGCTCCGGGCAAAACTGCCGATAAAGCAATTGCAACAGTTGGATTACGTACAGGTTTAACTTTTTTAGTTGTAGTATCTTGAGAAATAATAATTAAACTGTCATTTTGTGAAAATATTTGAATTGAAAATACAACAAAAAAAAGCAAAAAAATTAGGTACTTCATTAAGACAATAAATTTACTATTTTTTCTAAAAGTTCAGAATTATTAAAATCAATTATAAGTTTTCCGCTGCCATCACCCGATAATTTAATATCAACTTTTGTGCTGAATTTTTCTTCAATATCTGTTTTGTAAATAGATATTTCTTCAGGTATTTCAATTTCTTTTTTTGTTGAACGTAACGGCGGATTAATAATTGCATCAACAGCCTCTTTAGTTTTTTTAACCGATAATCCGGCGGCTAAAATTTTGTAAAAAACTTTAAGTTGGTTATGTCTGTCTGGTAATGAACTTAATACCTTTGCATGCCCCATTGTAATTTTTGTTGAACGCAATCCGGCTTGTACTTCGGGTGGAAGTTTTAATAACCTTAAATAATTGGCTATTGATGAACGACCTTTTCCGGTTCTTTCGCTCAAGTTTTCTTGTGTTAAACTGCATTCGTCCATTAAACGTTGATATGAGATTGCAATTTCAATAGGATTAAGATTTTCTCTTTGTATATTTTCAACTAATGCAAATTCAAGCATTTCTTGATCGTTTGCATCTCTAACAAAGGCAGGTATTTTTTCTAACCCTGCTAATTTTGATGCACGTAATCTTCTTTCGCCTGATATTAATTGAAATTTATCTTTATTAAGTAATCTTACTGTTATTGGTTGAATTATTCCTAATTGTCGTATAGATTCGGCTAACTCAAGTAAGGCTTGTTCGTCAAATTGAGATCTGGGCTGAAAAGGATTTGTGTCAATTTTATTAACATCTATTTCTGCAATATTACCGGTTTTTATTGCTTCTTCTATTGTTTTTGCCGGCGTATAACTTGATTCCGGAATTAATGCTCCTAGTCCTTTGCCTAATCTGTTTTCGTTTTTTGCCATAATTGTTTTTTTTCTGGTTAATCGTTAAAAGTTCATTAAACCAAGTGTAGTTGTAAAAACTTTTATTTTGAAGTTATTAATCAAAAGCAATTTACTTTTCTTCTTCCTCTTCATCGGTTGCAGCAGGTTCGTTATTTGCTATTAGTTCTCGTCCTAAATTTAAATAATTTATTGCTCCGGTAGATTTTGCATCATAAGTAATAACGGGTAAGCCATGGCTTGGAGCTTCTGTTAATCGGATGTTTCTTTGAATAATTGTTTCAAAAACTAACGATTGAAAATGTCTTTGTACTTCTTCAACAACAAGATTCGATAGTTTTAAACGAGCATCGTACATTGTAAGTAAAAATCCTTCTATTTGAAGTTCAGGGTTTAATCCGTTTTGTATCATTTTAACGGTGTTTAACAGCTTGCCAAGTCCTTCTAATGCAAAATATTCACACTGAACCGGTATGATAACTGAATCGGCTGCTGTTAAGGCGTTTAAGGTTAATAATCCAAGTGATGGCGAGCAATCAATTAAAATATAATCGTAATTATCTGAAATTTCTTTAATTGCTGTTTTGAAAATTCGTTCTCGGTTATCAAAGTTAAGCATTTCAATTTCTGCTCCAACTAAATCTATGTGAGAAGGTAATATGTCGAGTCCCGGAACGTCTGTTTTTTTAACGGCATCTTTTATATTGATTTCATTTACAACGCATTCGTATATGCTATTTTCAATTTCACGTGGGTCAAATCCCAAGCCGGAAGTTGCATTTGCTTGTGGATCAGCATCTATAATTAGTGTGCGTTTTTCAAGAACAGCTAAACTGGCTCCTAAATTTATTGAGGTCGTTGTTTTGCCTACTCCGCCTTTTTGATTTGCAATTGCAATAGTTTTTGACATCTTAAATGCTTTTAGAATTTTTGCAAAATTACAAAAAAAACAAAAACTATTTAAAAATAATTTCTTTTTTAATTAACATTCTTTTCACAGTCATTGTGAATAGTATGTTTATAAGGTTTTGATAATTTATATAACTGTCATTAAATTAGATACTTATATGTACTTTGTGTTTTGTTGTAATTGTTGATAAATATATTTATTTTGATTGTAATTTATTGTGTTTTAGTATATTATATAGCTTGATAAAAAAAACACATTAAGACTAAGCAATAATGTGTTTGTTTTTTAGATTTTTAAAACTTTTTTGTCAAAATTTTAAATAATTATAAATTTAATTTTAGTGTAAATTATTCTTTACTTTTTTTATCTGTTTTTAATTTTCGGGCAATTGATGCCGATTTTATCACAATAAGTCCAAATGCCGAAAAGAAAAATAATATTATTAGCCCGTACAATATTTTATTTGAGGATATTATTAGTCCAAATATTCCTAATATAACTATTACAACCCCAAAAAAAGATGTTGGTTTAAACATTGAAAAAACAAATATAAACATTAACACAAATAATGCAACCCCTGTAACAAAATTCTCAACGTCAGCATTTGCAATTTTAAACAGAGTTACTGCTCCAATAATAAAAAAAATATTAACTAATGAACCTAAAATTAGTCTTGCGGTTTTCATTTTTTTATTTTTTTAGATTAAATGAACGTATTATTTCGTCGTTATAATACTCATTAAAACTTTTGCTTGTTTTATCTGAAGTAACTCTTATTATATAGTAGTAATATTCGTTTGGCACAACAGCAAAGCTCCAAAAATATTTTAGGTCGTCGTAGTTATTTACTCCATTTATTACAACTGCGTTGTAGCCACTTATTTGAGTGTTTCTTGTTACAAGGTTTTTTGTGTCTTTCCCTGCTAAAAAAAAGTTTAATTCTTTTGAAACACATTCATTTATTGATAAAAAGGCGTTTTTATTTCGCCGTATTACCCATACTGAAAATTCCTCACTGTTGTTGTCTAATTGTACGTTTGTTGTATCTTTTTTTATCGTTTGCGATTCAACATTTGCCTCAGGAAATTTGAAGTAATATTCATCTGTTTCAATTATTTTGTACTTTTTGCAACCAAGTGCTAAAATTGAAATCAGAAAAAATAAGGCAATTACTACTTTATTTAATTTCATTTTTCTAATTTTGTGGAAATTTTAAAATCGTATTCCATGTTCGACAATTTAATGCAAAATTTATTCCTTAATACTCAAAATAAGATTGAAGAAGAAAAAAAAGTGCTTGAGGAAAAAATAATAGAATATTCATCTGCCGATGATTATATTAAGATAAAACTTAATGCAAATATTAAAGTTTTAGATATAAGTATTTCTCCTAACATTATTAGTGAAGATAAAGAAATGCTTGAAGATTTTCTTGTTGTAAATTTTAATAAAGCTATTGAGTTGGCTAATAAAGCAAGAGAGGAACAACTTGAAAGTATAAAAACCGAAATGATGCCTGATATTAATGATATTTTAGGGTCTTTTTCTGATGATTTTGATGATGACAATTTTGATGATAACGACGATGAAATTATTCAATAAATTAAAGAAAATAATATAAAAATTATGAAAAGAGTAATATATTTTATTGTTGTGTTGGTTTTTATTGTTAGTTGCTCCGATGAGTATCAACCCGGAAACTATTACCCCGATGTTGATGGGGGAATAGAGGAGGTTTTCCCTGATTCTATTGCCGGCTTAAAGTCCAATACAAAATTTGATTTTATGAATGATTCCTGTAAGTCAATTTCTGCTACTTATGGCGATAAAAGTGATATATATATACAAATCTTGCTTGTAGATTTTGATTATTCTTCGCCCAAAGAATGTATTAGTAACTATATTATGCCTCAATTTAAAGAATTTGCAAAAATTAAAAAGAATTACAACGAATTTCAAGTTACTGCTTCAAACGATGATTTTAATGCCTTTACATGGTATGAAGATGAGTTCGTTTTTTTCTTAAAATGTCATAACAAATATCTTGACGCAATAGTTCGCGAAACTTCTTATCTAAAATACAAATGATATATAATGTACTTGGCTTAATGTCCGGAACTTCGCTTGATGGACTGGACTTGGCTTTGTGTAAGTTTGATTCTAAAGACTTTAAGAATTTTTCTGTGATTAAAACTATCACAGCAGAATTTCCTGAGGATTTAAGTAGTCAGGTTAAAAATGCTTTGATGTTATCGGCTATTGAATTTGTTGAACTTCATAAAAATTTTGGTGAATTTATTGCTGCTCAAATTAATAAATTTTTATCAACTTATAAAATTGATTTTGTTGCATCACACGGACATACTGTAGTTCATTTTCCTTTTAAAAATGTTAATTTTCAGATTGGTGATGGAGCCACTATCTCTTCATTAACAGGGCTTCCGGTTGTTTGCGATTTTAGGAGTAATGATATTGCTCTAGGTGGGCAGGGAGCTCCTTTAGTGCCTGCCGGTGAAAAATATCTTTTTTCTGATTATGATACTTTTTTAAATATTGGCGGATTTTCTAATGTTAGTTTTTGGAGAGAAAAAATATTAGCTTACGATATAACACCAACAAATTATGCCCTAAATTATTTTGCTAATTTGCTTAACCAAAAATTTGATAAAAATGGCAATTTTGGCAGAAAAGGAGATATAAACTTTGAATTACTATCTAAATTGAGTCAACTAACGTATTATAAAAAAACTCCACCAAAATCTCTTGCCGACCATTGGTTTTTTAGTGATTTTTTACCCGAAGTTGAAAAATTTAAAATTCCAATTCATGATAAAATGAGAACAATTTACGAACTTTCAGCTGTTAAAATTGGCGAAAATTTAGATCAATTTAACACCAAAAAAGTTCTTGTAACCGGTGGAGGGGCTCACAATTTATTTTTAATCGAATTATTGAAAAAAAATACTCGTGCAAAAATAATTATTCCAAGCAAACAAATTGTTGATTATAAAGAAGCAATAATTTTTGCTTTTCTTGGATTGTTGCGTTGGCTTAAAATCCCAAATTGTTTGTCATCGGTTACAGGTGCTAAATTTGATAATATTGGAGGTGCAATTTATCAAACTAAACAGCTCTTTAAATAAGCTCTGCTTTCTTGCCCAAGGTTAAACAATAAATCTAAAATACTTAAATTTGGTTCAAATTTATATCGGTCGGCGAAAACCTGCATGTATTGTTGTGTTTTAAAGTTTTTATCCTCAAGTTTTTCTTTTGGTGAAAGAGAAAATCTGTAGTCGTTGGTGTTATTTTTATCAATTTCTAAAAATTCTTCACTTATGTTTATGTTTGCTTCAATCGCAAGTAAACTAAGCGATGTTTCTAAAATATAATAGTTTAAATCAATTAGATATGAATATTTTTTTTTAAAAAAAGGATAATAATCTTCAATAAAAAATTCATAAAAAGGAGAAGAGGCGTACGCACTTTTTATGGATTGTAAATGTTGATTCTGCCAATTTTCGGCATAATTTATTTTAATGTCTTTGGTTTTTATTTTTCCGGTTCTGCCTTTAGTAACCGGCACAACTAAACTTAATTTTCCATTGGCTCCCAAAATATAGCAACGATTGCGAAAAGTTTGTTTTGGAAATGTTTCATTATTATCAATAATAATTGAATTATATTTTAATATTTTTGTAAGATACTGTATGTTAGGGAAATAAGCTGTAGAAAGTAAGCTCTGATTAGTAGTTTGCATATCTTTTTTTTAAAGTAAAACTAATAATTGCGAAAAAATTATTACCAACACTAAGGCAAAAGGATAAACTGTTGCATAAGCTACCGGAGCAGCGTTAGTGTCTGATTTTGATTGAACTACACCTAATCCCGGAGTGCTTGTCATAAGTCCGGTAATTAAACCAAGAAGTGTTAAAAAATTAAATTTGAATATATATCGTCCAATTAAAATACCTAAACATATAGGACTAAAAGTAATTAAAATGCTAATTAACAGTAAATAAACACCTAAATCTTGTATTGTTTGAACTAAATTTACTCCGGCTTGGGTTCCAATAACGGCTAAAAATAATGCTAAGCCTAATTGCCTTAATAATTGATTTGCCGACGATGAAAGTGTCCATAATATAGGACCTGTTTTGCCAATTCTGCTTAATAATAAACCGGCAATTAGAACTCCTCCGGTATTTCCGAGCGAAAAATCAAATAAATTACCAATAGGTATTTTAATTTTTCCAATAAAAACTCCTAATAAAACTCCAAGAAAAATAGGAATAAAATCGGTGTCGGAAAGTAATTTTTTGTTGTTTCCTATAATTTCGGCTGCTTTATCTACGCCATTTTTTGAGCCGGCAATAAGTAATTTATCGCCAAATTTAAAATATGTTTCCGGTGTTGGAGTTATGTCAATTCCCGAACGTCTTATTTTAACTACACTACAATTGTATGCCGAAATATTAATGTTTTTATAGGTTTTATTTATTATTTTTTTGTTTGTTACAATTATCCATCTTATATCGTATTTATCGGTTAACGGAATTTGCTTTTCTACTGGTGTTCCAAACACTAATTCTGCTTTTTTTAGTGCATCTTCGGTTCCTACAAGTCTAATAAGATCGCTTGTAAATATTTGAGAATCACTGGTTGGTGTGTAAGCTTTATTGTTATGTAAAATTCTGGAGGCTGTTGTGTTTGTTATTTCTCTAAGATTAATTTCATGAAGATATTTTTCGTTTAAATTTGGATTAGTTATCTCAAAAGTTTTACCCGAAATTTCCGGAAAATCTTTTCTTAATGATGCTAAATACTCGCTCTCTTCTTTTTTGAAGTCGATTTTAAGAATTTTAGGTAAAAAGTTTACCCCTAAAATAACTCCAATAATACCAATAGGATATGCTAAACCGTATGCAATAGATACAAGCGGCGATTTAGAGGCTTCGGTAGCAGCAGCTAAACCCGGCGAACTTGTTAATGCTCCTGCAAAAGCACCTACATTTAGTTCTTTTCCGATGCCGGTTATTTTGCCAACAAAAAAGGCTAAAATTGCAGTTATTGATAATACGATAAATGATAATAATAAAAATTTTTGACCGTTTTTTCTGAATGCGTCAAAAAAACTTGGTCCTGTTTGCATTCCTACAGTAAAAACAAATATAACTAAACCAAAGTTTAGAAATATTTTGGGTATTTCAAACTGAAAATGTCCTAAAATTAATCCTGCAAACAAAATGCCTGATAATTCAAGCGAAATACCCTTAATTTTTATTTTCCCGATTATTAAACCTAAGCTAACAACTAAAAATAATGCACCAATGCCTGTTTTTAAATATTCTATCATTTAGTTTTTGTTTTAATTTCATCAAAAAAAATAAATATATTTTATTTAAATGCTTGATTTAATGTGTTTTATGGTTTAAAAATAATTAAAATATTTGTGTTTATTTGGCAAAGCCTTTTTTACAATTATATGCAAATTAAAACAATTTGATTTTTTTAAAAAAGTAAATATAAATTAAAATAATAAAA
>JAFGXO010000095.1 GCA_016936595.1 Bacteroidales bacterium
GAATTACAGATGCACAAAACGGGCGAAATTGTTACAATACCGATAATTGAAAAAGCTTTGCGATTAATGCCGAAAGAATACCGAAAAACAGATAAAATATTTAAAGTTCTTGCAAATCAAACAACAAACGATATATTAAAGAAGGTTATAAAAAAAGCCGATATAAATAAAAATATTTCTTTTCACGCCGGCAGGCACACGCTCGGAAGTATAGGAATAAACGTAGGCATACCGATCGAAGTTGTCAGCAAAATTTTAGGACATAAAGATATAAAAACGACTTTAATTTATGCAAAATTAAACGAAAGTACCCTGTTTGATGAAATGAAAAAGCTTTAGTTATAATTTTTTATATGCCAAAAAAAAACGAAAAGAAAAAATTAAAAAAAAGTAAAAAAAAAAAAAACGAAAAAATAATTACACTATTTACACGCACCCCCGCAAACCCTTGATATTATTGACAAAAAGTGCGTGTAATTAATTTGGCACTGATTACACGTTTTGCGTGTAATCACGTGTAATTTGTGTCAGGTATTTCTACACGCAAAAAACATGCGATTTTAAAGGCTTTGATGTAGTAATTTTGCCTTACGTGTAGAAAGTGTAATTATTTTTCACTTGCAATTATTTGTATTTATAAAAAAGAAAGAAAAAGATTTAATTTACTGATTTTTAAATATCTAAAGAAAATATATAAAAAAGTATAAATTTTGTGTTTAGGCCTAAAATAATGCTCAAATATGGCCATAAAAAAAGCCGGGAATAGTTCCCGGCTTTTTTATGTTCACATATTTTAATTATATCGAAATTTTATATTTATAAACTTGCTTTCTTGGTTCGTCAGGATCCGGATGTGTTGCTGTGCGTTCGTAACCTGCGGCGGTTAAAATTCGTCCGATCCTTCGAGAACTAATCCCTGTTAAAAGGTTTTGAGGTATCATTTTTTGTTTTTTGATAAACTTTAAAAATTCGGTACTATTCATCAAATCAAAATTTTCATTGTAAGCAGGCGGATAAATCTTAATTATAGCTTCCTCAATACTTTTATAATTATAGAATTGCTTATTAATTTTATCGTTCAAATAGAGTTCGTCTGCGCTTAAATTGCCGTCAAAAAAGCCGTTTAAGCTTTGTTTGTAGTAAAAATAGGCCTGTGACCAGACACGCTGCGCAAGTTCTTTATTATTCAATAACTCTGCCGGTATTGGGACAAACTGATCATTTACAAGTTCAATAACAATATAACGAACGTTGCCGGTGCTGTCTGTCAAAAATTTATGTTCATTAGTTGAACTTAAAAAGCTGCATTTTCTTTTATATGTGCGCTCTGTATAATGATTTGCAAGTCGAATTTTAATATTATCAAGGGTTGTAATTATTTTAAATTCTTGCAACTCCTTAGAAGTCATGCGGTCAAATTCATCGTTAAGTATGAACATGTTTTGAATTAACGCCTTTTTTGTACTGTTTTCTTTTGCCCGCAATTCAATGCTTTCTTTTGTATAAGCTGCAAAAGGAGAATAAAACCAACGCAGAAAAGAGGTTTTGCGGCTATTTTGCAATCCTTTTAATATTAAAATTTGTTTATTTGGCTGCGCCCTTTCATTTATCACGCCTGCAATGCTTCGAACCATATATTTTGTAAACATTTCTTTGTAATGCTTTTTTATATCAAATTCGTATTTTTTTGCAGGGAATTTTAAAAAGCTTAACATTTCAGAAATAAAATCAATGTCGCCGGGTTGCCACTTTTCGAAATTCGTAAAATAATCAAGGATCGGATTTAAACGGCGTGTGTATTTCTCGGAATAAAAATAATTAAATAGTAACTTTGGATTTACTGCAATTCCGTTTAATGTTAATTCTGTAAACAGTGTTTCGAAATCAAGATTTACGGGCATATCGCCGTCAAAATACATTATTTCATTATTTACAGAATTTACGTGTATCATTTCGTAATTTTCACGTATATACCGGACGGCCTTTTGTAGATTATTCGGTTTGTCGCTTTGAGGTGTTTCTTTTTCCTGTTTGCTTTTCTTTAAAGATTTGTATGCATTTACCGTGTGTAATAATTCGAGTTCTTTAATTCCGAACTCCTTTTCAATTTTCTTAAAGAAATCTATTACGGTGGCTTCGCTTATTTTATCTGTATTGTTCGCTACAAATAAACATATTTCATTTATAATACTTTGGTTATCTGTATTACGAGTTTTTGAATTATGTAGTTTTGTGTAAAATGTAAGCTCCCAATCTGAACTAATTTTTTGTGTTATCTCCGGTAACTTTATCATTCTTTTGCTGTATAAAAGTCAATACTATGGAATAATTTAAAGGTAATTCAATTGTTTCAGTTGCGCCTAAATACTTTAGTACCGAAAAAGCTTTTGGTGCGTGATAGTCGCATAATACTGATAACTCTTTAATGAATTTTTGAAGTGTTTTTCCGGAGAAAACAAAATTTTTCTTGTCTTTTGACCACTCTAAAAACGCAACAAAAAGCTTTACTAAATTTTCAGAAATGTATTGATTTTTGAAATATGTTTTTAAAACAGCCTCAATTTCTTGCTCGGTTGGTAATGCGGCAATTCCTATTAATTGGATCGCCTCTTTGTTTGGAACAAACGGCGTTGTGTATTCTTTTGCAGTGCTAAAAAGAAAACTTTCAGTTGCAAGTTCAATGTTATCGAGTGTTTTAAGATGAATGAGTTTTATAAAAGCTGCTTGTTTCTCTTTGGTAATTAAGCGGCCTTGTTTTAAAAGAAAACTTAAATAATTTGTATAAGCTTTTATTAGATTTTCATCATTTAACCAATGTTCCGGCAATAGGTCCGGATAAATCTTTATTTCGGAACTGTATATATTTACAGCATCAAAATGTTTATGTAGTGCAATTTGAACTCGTTCGGGTAACAGTTCCCAATTCTCGGTAACTATTTGAGCCAGATCTTTTGCGGTTTCAATTATTTTCATTGTCGGGATTGTTTAAATAGTTGTCAATTTCGGTGCTTAAAATTCTATTGTCAGCGGTTGTTTTTATTTTGCCGCTGTCTGTCAGGCTTTTAATTTTTGTATAAGAGACTTGAAGTATTGCAGCTGCTTTATTTAGTGTGTAAATTTTCACGTCCTTTTTTCTTTCGGCTTCTAATCTTTCAATTAATTGATCTGTGAAATATTCAAATTTTGTTTGCAAAATTTCGTTTAGTTCTTCGGGCGTTATCACTATTACTTTATTTTGCATAAATTACGGTTTTAATAAAGTTTCAACACTTTCTTTGTATCTTTTCAGTTTTTCCTTTAATTCGCTTATTTCTTTCTCTAAGGCTGCGATCTTTTTTTGATCTGCTTCAAAATAAATAAGCATGTAATCAATTGCTTTATAAACAGCCTTTGTTTTTGACGGAGCTTTTGTAATTATCTGCAGACGTTCAAACTGACTTTTATTTATTTGTTCTTTTCTATTTATTGTAAATGCCATTTTAAAATAATTTAGATTGTTTTACGGTGCAATCCTCAATACATGTAACAGAAATAACCTTCTTTACTTCAAATTCTTTTTTTAATAAAATTACTGCTTCTGTATTGTTTACGGCCGAAAGTATAACGTTCCTTTCTTTTGTTGTAAGTCCTATTTTCTCTCGGAAAATAATTCTGTATTTATTTTGCTCCATTTGTTCAAGGTCTTAAGTATTGATAAATTATAATTGAAGTATTTATAAACCAACCTAAAATATACATAGAGAAAAAAAAAGCAAGCGAAAACCACGCAAATTTTAATACTGTGTTTGTCGTAAATTTCAACACTTTTATTACTGTATTAAATCTCAAAAAACAGGGTATTATCAAAAATATTATAGCCATTGCTTTGTTTTTAAAGGAGGCCGTAAAATTACAGCCTCCTACTTCGTGATGTACAAAAATCGGGGGTATTAGTTCAAACAAACAGTTCTATACGGTTCTTTCTCAATCATATCAAGAAGAGATATTTTATCTTTTTCGGGCATAACCTCATTATAATAGTCCCTTATAAGACAGGCAATGCTACGCTCTGAAAAAATCGGGTGTTTAGCCTTAGCAAGGCTAATTATGCTTTCAATGTTCTGATTTGGTATAATGAATATTAGTCTAATTGTTAGTCCGGCATCCTTTTTAATCATTTCATAAAATCTATTTTTCAGCTTAATTGTTATAATTCCTCCGGTTCCTTCCGGGTTTGTGAGACTTATTTTAAATGTTTTCATCGCTTAAATCTTTAAAGTTAATAACTCTAACCCCGTAAGACTTTACTTCAAAAAAAAGATCGTTAACTTTTACAATTCCGGAGATTGATAATTCTTCTCCTTTTTTTATAAGTTTCTTTTCTAATTGGTCGAGTTCTTTTGTTAAATTAATTAACCTGATTAAATCTTTTTTAAAATTTTCCATAGTTTAAAATTTTTAAAATATTTGTATTATTCCCGTGAAATATAATAACCCGACAATAGCACCGCCGGCTATAATTATTTTTAAAATTGCATCTGTTAAATGGTTTTTACATAATAC
>JAFGXO010000096.1 GCA_016936595.1 Bacteroidales bacterium
GACTGAAGACTGAAGACTGAAGACTGAAGACTGAAGACTGAAGACTGAAGACTGAGAACTGAAGACTGAGGACTGAAGACTGAGGACTGAAGACTGAGGACTGAGAACTGAAAACTGAAAACTTAAAACTCATTTAGAATGAAATTTAAATACGTTTGTACAAATTGCCGAAAAGTTCACGAAACCAACGAAGTGATTTATTTATGCTCTGAATGTGGAAAAAATGCAACAGCAACAACTCCCCCGGTAGGAATTCTAAAAGTTATTTACAATTACGATAAAATAAGTAAAAACTTCGCTGAAATAGCTGAAAATCAATATATTGATTTGTTACCAATTAGAGACATTTACAGTATGCCAAATCTTGCAATTGGAAACACTCCGATGTATGAATATGCTTTTGAGCGTTATGGCGAAGAAATTACATTATTTATTAAAGATGATTCTCAAAATCCAACATATTCATTTAAAGATAGAGCATCAGCATTAGTTTCGGCATTTGCAAAAGAAAAAGAAATAGACACAATCGTTGCCGCTTCTACCGGAAATGCGGGCAGTTCGCTTGCCGGAATATGTGCGGCTCAACAACAAAAAGCTATTATCTATGTGCCTAAATCTGCTCCTATTGCAAAATTAACTCAAATAAAAATGTACGGAGCTAAGCTCGTAACTGTTGACGGAAATTACGACAAAGCATTTGATTTAAGCATTGAAGCCGGCAATAAAAACGGTTGGTATAACCGAAATACTGCATACAATCCGCTAACTATTGAAGGTAAAAAAACTGTTGCTTTTGAAATATATCAACAATTAGAAGGTAATTTACCCAACCGCATTTTTGTACCCGTTGGCGACGGCGTAATCATAAGCGGTGTTTATAAAGGTTTTGAAGATTTACTAAAAATAGGAATAATAGACAAAATGCCAATTATTGTTGCCGTTCAGGCAGAAGGTAGCAAAAATTTAATATCAAATATTGATAATGATGAATTTATAGTTGAACCTTCTAATACAATAGCCGATTCTATTTCAGTAGATATTCCTCGCAATTTTTACATGACCCGAAATTTCATTAAAGAATATAACGGCGAAATATTACAAGTTTCTGACAAAGAAATTTTAAACGCCTCTAAAGCCTTAAGTGAAACAACCGGTTTATTTGCCGAACCGGCAGCAGCAGCGGCTTTTGCAGGATTTATGACTTATCTGAACGAAGATATTGCCGAACATGAAAGCAAAAATCTTGTGCTATTAACAGGCAGCGGATTAAAAGATCTTGCTGCAGTTCAAGAACTTATAGCAGAATAAACTAAATTAAATTAATAATACAACATTAACCGATTTGTTTTATTTCAAATCGGTTTTTTTTTACGGCAAAATATATATTCTACATTTAGTTCAATTTATGATTGAAAAAATTTAACGAACTAATGTAAATTTTGAAGCAAAAAATTCCCGAAAAAATTTTTTCTGTATATGTATTCTCTATAACATTATTTGAAAAAAGTCAATGTTAATTTAACGTTATTTTTTTTAGTTAAAACACTGACTTAAAGCAAAATAAAATATAAACACATCTACACTTCAAAATAAGTTTTTGTTAATTGGGAAATACTACTTTCTTTGCACAATTTTTTGCATGAAAAAAAAAACACATAAATTATTGAAAATCAGAAACTTATATAATTATTTTAAAAATGACATTAAACAAATTAAGAAACATAGGTATTGCTGCCCACATTGATGCAGGTAAAACTACTGTTACCGAACGGATTTTATTTTTTACAGGTATCAATCGTAAAATGGGCGAAGTACATGACGGACAAGCAACCATGGACTTTATGAAGCAAGAACAAGAACGAGGAATAACAATTGCTTCGGCTGCTATTTCAACTTCTTGGAACGACCATAGTATTAATATTATCGACACTCCCGGACACGTTGACTTTACTATCGAAGTGGAACGTTCGTTAAGAGTTATTGACGGAATGGTTGCCCTTTTTTGTGCGGTTTCGGGTGTTGAACCTCAAAGCGAAACTGTTTGGCATCAGGCCGACAGATACAAAGTACCTCGTATTGCTTTTGTTAACAAAATGGATCGTAGTGGAGCCGATTTTTACGGAGCTATTGAGCAAATGAACGAATATCTTGACGCTAATGCTGTTGCTTTTCAAATGCCTATGGGATACGAAGAAAATTTTGCAGGTATTATTGACCTTTTTGAAATGAAAGCTCACACTTTTGATGATACAAGCAGATACATCAACGAAATTCCTGAAGAACATCTTGAAAAAGCTCAAGAATTAAGGGGATCTTTAATTGAAAAATTAGCCGAATTTGACGAAGAATTAATGGAATTATTTTTTGAAGAAAAAGAAATTCCCGCAGAACTTCTAAAAAAAGTAGCCCGATTTGCTACTCTTAAACTTTTAATTACTCCGGTTTTTACAGGTTCAGCATATAAAAACAAAGGCGTACAAATGCTTTTAGACGCAGTTGTGGACTTTTTGCCTTCGCCAATTGACGTTGGTGCAATTGTTGGACAAAATGTTGACGACGAAGAAAAAACTTGCACTCGCAATCCTTCAATAAAAGACCCTTTTTCAGCTCTTGCTTTTAAACTTATTAATGACCCTTATGTAGGACAACAAACTTTTATTCGTATTTTTTCGGGTCAATTAGAAAGCGGAATGCCTATTTTGAACACAACTAAAGGTAAAAAAGAAAGAATTGGACGTATTTTTAGAATAAAAGCTAAAGAAAGAGAAGAAATAAAAAATGCAGGACCCGGTGATATTGTAGCTCTGGTTGGTTTAAAATCTACTAAAACAGGCGACACTTTATGCCAAATAGACAGCCCTATATTGCTCGAAAACATTCACATACCACCTCCGGTTATTGAAATGAAAATTTTACCCGAAAAACTTAAAGATCAAGAAAAATTAGGGATTGCTTTATCTAAATTAGTTAATGAAGACCCTTCTTTTAACGTTCGTTTTGACGAAGAAACTTTTGAAACAATTGTTGCCGGCATGGGCGAACTTCATCTTGAAATTATTATTGATAGATTAAAAGACGAATTTAAAGTTGATGTTATCGTTGGCGAACCAAGTGTTTCGTTGCGTGAAACTTTTACTGTAGAAAAAACCGGCCGTCATCGTTTTGCAAAACAATCGGGAGGGAAAGGACAATTTGCCGAAATCGAATTTAGAATTGAACCTAATCACGGAAACGGTTTTGAATTTGTTGACCAAATTAAAGGTGGTTCTATCCCTAACGAATATATTCCTTCTGTAAAAAAAGGAATTTTAAAAACTCTCGAAGAAGGCGTTCTTGCCGGATATCCTGTTGTGGACGTTAAAGTTGTTCTTATTGACGGTAAATTTCACCCTGTTGACTCCTCAGATTATGCATTTCAAGCTTGTGCTTCTATTTTATTCAAAGAATGTTTTATGAAAGCTCAACCTGTTCTACTTGAACCTCTTATGAAAATCGAAATAAATACTCCAGACGATTATATTGGTAATGTTGTGGGCGATATGAACAAACGTAGAGGAAAAATTGAATCTATGCGACGTTACAGAAAAGGATCTCAAAAATTGAATGGTTTTGTTCCTTTAATGGAAATGTTTGGTTATGCTACTTCATTGCGTAACGTTTCAAGCGGTAGAGCTAACTATTCAATGGAATTTAACAGATATGAACCTGTTTCAAAACAAGTTCAAGAAAAAGTATTAAAAGAAGTTGCCGAGAAAAAAAGGTTAAGAGACGGCAAGTAATTTGCATTTTTCTTAGACAATCAACAATTGTAAAAAATTACAATTTATTTGTTTTTTTGCAAACTTAAAAAAATTGTTAAATAAATTTAATCCCTGTCAATATGATAGGGATTTTTTGTTTTTTTGTGTAAAAAATAACATAAAATACAAAAACAATTTTTATATTTATACCTTTTATTACTATTTTAAAAAAATGAAATTAAAAATTATAACACTAATTTTAATTCTTGCTGCAATGCCTTTATTTCCTCAAACCGATCATATCCAAAACTTTTTTAAATGCGGAATGCCTAATTTAAGCGACTACAATTGCTTTAATTACGATACTCTAACAATATCCTCGGCAGTTGAAATCCCATTATCAGCACATTACAATAAAACCGAAATACCTAAAAGATTTTTAGCGAGAATGATGATTATGAGAACATCGGCATTATTAGCCGTTAAAAACGATTCTATTATTTACGAACAATATTGGTTAGATTATAACAAAAACAGTTTAATGAACTCTTTTTCGGTTTCTAAAACAATAGTTTCTTTATTAGTTGGAATTGCTATTGGCGAAGGAAAAATTAATAGCTTAAACCAAAAAGTAAGCGATTTTTTTCCCTATTTATTTGCCGACACTTTTAATTTAAGAATAGTTGACTTGCTTACGATGAGTTCCGGCAGCAGTTGGAGCGAAGATTTTGCAAATCCAATGTCTGATGTAGTTATTGCTTATTACGGTACTGATTTAGACAGCCTGATAAAAAATTCTAAAATAATTGAACAACCCGGGCGAAAATGGAAATATCAATGTGGCAACACTTTAATTCTATCGGCAATTATTGAAAAATCAACAGGAACATCTATTTACAAATACGCCGAAGAAAAACTTTGGCAACCAATTGGGGCAACCAAAAACGCATACTGGGGCAAAGATAAACCCGATGGTACTACAAAATCATTTTGTTGTTTTTATGCTACGGCTCGCGATTTTGCAAAATTAGGATTATTAGTTTTAAACAAAGGCATGTTAAACGGAAAACAAATTGTGCCTAAAGAATACATAAACGCCATGATTGAACCTACAAGTTGGCTAAAATACCGGAAAAAAAATGTGGACTTTTATGGTTTGCATATCTGGCTATCTAAATTTCACAAAGAAAATGTTCCTTATTTTTCGGGAATGTTTGGACAATACATTATTATTTTTCCGAAACAAAACGCTGTTGTTGTTAGATTTGGAGAAATGTTAAACGAACTCAGAATTTTACCGGAACCTCCGGATTTACCTTTATATCTTAAAGTTTCCGATAAACTTATTAAATAAACTTTAAGCCTTTTGCGAAAAAAAAATATTTCTAATTATTTTTTTTATTTTTGTCGTAAATCATTAATCTAATTAGAATGAAACTTGTAAAAATTTACGCAATTTCCTTTATTATTGCTTCTTTTTCGGTTATTTTTAATTCTTGTGCCCCCGCTTACGTGCCCAATGTGGTTAATACTCCATTGTTTAACAATAAAGCAGAAACTCAATTAGGAATATACAGCGGAATTAGTGGATTAGATGCACAAGCAGCGGTTGCTATTACAAACAACATTGGTGTTATGTTTAATTCAAGTTTCATAAATTCTGTTTCAGACACTACTGATAAATATCACAAACATACTTTTTTTGAAGCAGGAATAGGTTATTATACTGTTTTTAACAAAAATGGCCATTTTGCCTTATTTTCCGGTTACGGGTATGGAAATGTTTCAATAAAAGCTACTAATATTTTCGGAAATTTAATTACAACAAATGCTACTTATCAAAGGATTTTTATTCAACCCGAATTTGGTTTTACCTCCGCCATTTTTGAACTTGATTTTAGTCCCCGATTTGTATTTGTGGACATGAACCCCGATTATTTGCAATTTACTACTATCAAAAAAGTTCTTGTTGAACCAACTATAACATCAAAAATAGGTTATAAATATTTATTTTTCACAAGCCAAATCGGGTTTTCTATGCCTCTTTTAAATATTAATTCCGATGTTTGGTTTAAACGTCAGGCTTTTATTTTTTCAATTGGTGTTCAAATTAAAATTGTTAATAAATACCACACCTAAATTTATCATACATTTATATTACATAAAACAAAATAAATATTTCACATCTTATTAATAAGCAAAAATTTAAACATTGAAAAAAACATTTTTACAGCATATTTTTATTATTTTTTTATCAATTACTCTTTTTATTTCATGTAGCCCAACAAAATATGTTCCCAGCGGAAGTTACATTGTGGACGAAGTTGAAATAAAAATTTCAAATGGGGATATAAGCACCGGCAAAATGAAAAAAATTGCTCAACCTGCTCCTCTAAAAAAAATATTAGGACTTTATGCTTTTAGAGCTCGGGTGTATAATCTTTTAGATCCTGCAAAATCTAACGATAGAAAAACAAAAAAAGAAAATAAAATTAAAAGAAAAAACAATAAAATAGACTTAAATTTTCAAAAAGACAATAAAAAACTACTCGATAAAAGAAATTTTTACGACAAAAAAATGAAAGAGTATTATCAAGCCGGAGATACTTTAAAAGCAACAGAAGCTAAACTAAAATCGGAGGAATTAGATAAACAATACAACTACAAAAGTGTTCACTCTAAAGAACTTCTCGATAATTTATACAAACAAAATGTTTTTACTATTCCGGATTTTATTACAAAAAATGGACAAAAGCCCGAAATATACGACACCGTACTTGTTAATTACACAAAACGACAATTTAAAGTTTATTTACGAAATCAAGGATATTTTAATGCTTCTGTTAAAGACACCGTAATTAAACTTGGTTTCTTTAAAAAAAAGAGAGTAAAAATAATATACACAATAACACCCGGTACTCCTCTTACAATTGGCAATGTAATATATAATTATCCTGATTCAACCAACATAAAACAAGTGATTGAAAACAATAAAGCATTACAAATAAAAACAGGCAAAAAAATTGATGTTGACGAACTTGAAAACTTTAGAACCAACCTTACTACTTACTACAGAAATAATGGATACTACTATTTTTCTAAACAACTGATTTCATTTCAGATAGATACAATCAACAATAAATATGATAATGCAACTCTAATTGTTAATTTTAACGATAATGTAGATAAAAGTAAAGTTTATTCAACTTGGAAAATAAGAAATATTAGAGTTTTTAATGATTTTTCGCCAAACTTGGCATTACAAGACGCTAATTATTTTGATAATCTAAATACAAATTTATTTACTTCTGATGAAGGATACTCATTTTTTATGACTCATAAACACAAAGAAATAATTAAATCAAAATATATTTCTAAAGAAATTTACATATTCCCCGACAGTTTATACAAGCTTAATTCAACAAAAACTACGTATTCTCATCTTTCAAAATTTAAAATATACAAACTTACAAATATTCAATTCTCCGAAGTTTCGGGCGACTCTGCAAATTTATTAGATTGCGACATTAGATTAACACCCGATAATATGACCGGCCTTAATTTTGATATTGTTGCTACCAGAAATTCATTAAACTTTGGAGGTGCAGCTAATGCGGCTTTTTCTCATAAAAATCTTTTTAGAGGTGGCGAAATATTAGACATGATGTTTGAAGTGGCACTGGAACATCAGCAAACCGAAGATACTGTTATCTATAACTTTTTTAACACTCAAGAATATAATTTTGACTTAAAACTTACTATCCCTCGTTTGTTAATTCCTTTTAAAAGCAATAATTTTATTAAAAGAAACAACCCAAAAACTGTAATTGCAACTCTTTTTAGTTATCAAAACCGCCCCGAATACAACAGAATTCAGGCTCTTATTAGAATGGATTACTACCTAAAAAGCTCCGATTTTTCAAATCATATTATTACTCCTGTCAGAATTAGCTCTATTAAAGCCGATCTAACTCCCGAATTTCAAGAGTGGGTTGAAAGAGCAATGTTACAAGAAAGTTACGAAGACCATTTTATTATTGGATCAAATTATTCGTTCACATACACAAATCAAGGTATGGCAGGAAACACTTTTTATTTTCAATCCAATAATGGTGTTTCAGGAAATATATTATACGGTTTAATGAAGGCTTTTAACGCCGATACTGTTGGCGACATGTACGTTCTACCGTTTGTTGAAAGTCAATTTGCTCAATTTATTAAATCCGATTTTGATTTCAGATACATATTTAAAGGTAATGAACAACAATTAGTTACGCGTATTTTTGTGGGTGCCGGTGTGCCTTTTGGTAACAGTAAACTTTTACCTTTTGGCGAAAAATTTTTTGTGGGTGGTGCAAACAGCATTAGAGCTTGGCAAGCTCGTACTTTAGGACCCGGACAATACGTGCAACCCGACAAATACAAATATATTAACCAAACTGCCGACATTAAAATTGAATTTAATATTGAGTACAGATTTAACATTATTAGTTTTCTAGAAGGTGCTGTTTTTGTTGATATTGGAAATATTTGGAATATTAATTCCTACGATACTCGTTCCGGTGGCGTTTTCTTTTTAAATACTTTTTACAAACAATTAGCTTATGGAACTGGTTTTGGAGCTCGGTTAAACCTTGGATATTTTGTTTTTAGAACTGATATAGGTGTTAAAATTTCCGACCCCGCAAATCCCGCAACCGAAAAATTTGTGCTAATTAATAATGGTTATTCAACACAAGAATATATCAAAAAAAACACCGTACTTAATATTGCTATTGGATATCCTTTTTAGCATAAATTCTAATTTATTCTACATGTTTTCATTTTAAAATAACTCTAATATTGTTTTAACTGAATAATAAAATACTATTTGTTTACCTTTAAACAAAAAAAGCCATGAAAAATAAAGTATTTTTTATTTCGTTATTTCTTTTAACCACCATTTTTTATTCTTGTGATCAAAAGAGCAATTATTATCCCAACGAAGACGGTTTATACAACGAAGGAACAGAAAATTACAACGAAATTGTTGAAAATCCATTCATTTTAACCTCAGATCAAAACATTTCAACTTTTTCTGTTGATGTGGACGGTGGTTCGTTTGCAAACTGCCGACGGTTTATTAATAACGGTCAGCTGCCTCCTGCAAATGCAATCAGGACCGAAGAATTTATAAACTATTTTAAATATAATTATGGCGAACCCGATGACGGATTACCTTTTTATCACAGTGCCGAAGTTGCCGGTTGCCCTTGGGTTACCGATCATAAATTATTAAGAATCAGCTTTAAAGGAAAAACAATCCCCGAAGGTGAACGACTTGGTACTAATTTCGTTTTTTTAATAGATGTTTCCGGCTCAATGGGCAGCGATGATAAATTAGAATTACTTAAAGATTGTTTTGCAAATTTTGTTGAAACAAAAATTGATAACCGTGATTTTGTTTCCATTGTTACTTATGCAGGCAGTTCCGAAATTGTTCTTGAACCAACTTCGGGAAGCGATCAAAACAAAATAATCAGAAAAATTAACAATCTTTCGTCAGGAGGCTCAACCGCCGGTGCCGAAGGAATTATAACTGCTTATGAATTAGCCCAACAAAATTTTATTACCAACGGAAACAACCGAATAATTTTAGCTACCGACGGCGATTTTAATGTTGGTATTTCGTCGCAAGATGAACTTATTAATTTAATTGAACAAAAAAGAGACTTAGGTGTTTTTTTAACTGTTCTTGGAGTTGGAACCGGCAATTTAAACGAAGGAACAATGGAGCAACTTGCCGATCACGGAAACGGAAATTACGAATATATTGACTCTTACGACGAGGGTATTAAGGTATTTATTAACGAATTTAACAGCTTTTATCCTGTGGCTAAAGACGTAAAAATTCAAGTAGAATTTGACTCGCTTGTGGTAAAATCGTACAGATTAATTGGTTACGAAAACAGAATTTTATCTAACGATGATTTTGAAAACGACTCTACAGATGCCGGAGATTTAGGTGCTGATCAAGATGTAACAGCATTATACGAACTTGTTTTGCAAAACGATGCAACTATTAACCAAAAAACACTTACTGTTAACGTAAGATATAAAACACCTACAAACACTAATAGTCAAGTTTTTTCACTTGATGTTGAAAATTCTAATACTTCGTTTGATAACGCTACCGAAAATTTAAGATTTGCTGCAGCTGTTTCGGCTTTTGCAATGATTATGCGTAACTCCGAATATGTTGGAACTACAAATTACAATGATGTAATTAGCTGGATACAAGACGCTTCAACGTATAATCCTTTTAATTACAAAACTGAATTATTAGGACTAATTGATTTAGTCAAAAACATGCAATAAAATAGCCACCCTATCAGTTGTCTGGCAACTTAGTTTTGTCAGACAGCTTTTTTTCCCATAGAATCCATTCATCAAAGACCGCAAATAGTATAAAAAAAACATCTTAAAATTAATAAAAACACATAAAGACATCAAATAAATTCAGAATAATTTTGCAACAGCGTTCTAACATTCACATCATCATAGCTAATTTTACACTCAACAGTTTCTTTTCCTTTACTAATGCGTCTTTTTAGGTCAGAAAAATCGTAGAAATTTGGATTTTTGGCTTCAGAACAAATAATACAGTTGCACGGAATAAGTTTTTCGAAAAAGTAATTTGGAAGCGAATTTAAAATTGTATTTATTTTGCTATCAATTAATAAAAGAATATTTTTTTTGTTTTGGCCAAAAACTCTTAAAAAAATCTCGTTTGAATTTTTTAAAACTAAAACTTCGGCAAAAGTATTATCTTTTTCTGTTATCATTCCTTCATTCCACACTAAATTATTGAGTGTAAAATCATCTTTAATCAATAAAATAATTTGATTTAAAAGCACCTTACTGTTTTGATGATTTGTTTTGTATTTTATTTGCAAATTATTTTTGTAATCCCATTCAAAGTTTGGTTTCTTGTCTGGCAGATTTTTCAAAAACGACAAATTAAAATTGCTGTTAAAAACAGAAGATTCAAATTCATGTTGAGATGAAATTTGTTTAAAAAAATCAGAAATTTGAGTATTTTTTATAGTTTCTTCGTCATTTTTTTTATAAAAATCAACTAAAAAATCTTTTATAAAATCATTTCTGTTAGTTTCAGAAGGATTAAAGGATTTTAAAAATAAATTAAATGCTTTTATATAATCCTCGGGTTTTTTAAAAGGTTTAAGAACATAACATTTTGCGGCATAAAATTGAGCATCGGAATTTGAGCTGTCAAATTTTAATATTTGCTGATAATATTTTAAAGCTTCTGTGTAATTTTGTTCTTCGTTAAAATAAAATCTTGCGTTAGTAAGCAGATTTTTAATTTCGGTATCAAAATTAGAAAAGTATTTTTGTAAATCGTGTAAATTTATCTGAGTATTTACCCATTTTCTAAAAAAATCGCTTTTAAAAACATACTGTCCGGTATTAATTTCCTGTAAAAATTTAATGTTAACTAAACGAGTTAAAGTTTCATCAAGTTTTTTAGTTGCAGGTAAAAGTTGTTTTTTTTCAGCAATATTTTTTATCGAAAAATTATTTACAATTATCTTATTATCAGTAAGTTCAGCAATTAAAAACAAAATTATTTTATCAACGGCAATAAGAGTATCCCAAATCCACAAAACACCACTGCTGTATCTTTTTACAGTAGGCAAAAAACTATTTTCAACAATATCCTCGGTAATAAAATTAACCTCATCGTCTTCGGCGGTTTCGTATGAGTAACTGGCTAAACACTGCGTAAAATAAGGCTGACCGCCCGAAAGTTGCCACAATTTTTCTTTTGCCTCTGTAGTAAACGAAATGCCGTTTTTTTTCTGGTTTAAAAGTTCAAAAACAATTTGTTTGCTAAAAAAAGTAACCTCCACTTGTTGTCCGAATTTAGTAACCTGCCCAAACCGCTCATTATCAAGGTCTTTATAATTTCTACCAATAGCAAAAATCAACTTTAAAGGCACATCTTTTTCTTTTATTTTTTCGATAATATTTGGTATAAAATCAACAAATTTATGAAAAGAATACGTTTGTTTTAAAGCAGTAATATTTTCGCGTTCGCCGAGCACATCAAATTCATCAAAAAGCAAAATAAGTTGTTTTTGTATTAAATTTTGCTTTAATTCAGGTAAAAAGTTGTTTAAAAATTCGTTTTCGTTAATCTCATCAGTTTCCTCGTAATTAGTTTGTATATTGCTGTTTATCAGCGTTTTAATTTTTGAAAGAAGAACAGGTAAAGTAGTTTCGGCATCTCCTTGTAAATTATAATAAAGCACAATATTTGGTGCAGAGTTGTATATTTTATGAATGCGTTTTAAAGTTGAAGTTTTACCAATTCTGCGTTGTCCAAAAATAAGGAAGTTATAGTCGTTTCGGCGTTTAATAAACTTATCTACAGCGTGTAACACATGCTCTCTGTCGAAAAAATCTTCGTCATTGTACACTTCGGCAGATGTTATAAACGGATTTTGACTAAAAAACATTTTTATTCTTTAAGTTTTTAGCAAATTTAATCTTTTTAACAAAATAATTGCTATTTATCATTCTAAAACTTTGATTTAGAATATTCAACCAGAATTTTTAAAGCGGTATCAAACAAATTTTTGCCCAAGCCTTTTAAAAGTTCATTAAGCTTAGTTTGAGTTCTATTTGTCATATTTTGACCAGCCCAAAATTTAATAGTTTTTTCGTATTCTTTTTTAGCAAATTCACCAATAATTTTATCGTCAATTTTACCTTTATCGTTTTCAAGTTTATACTCAAACATAAAATGTAATATTCGTTGAGTAAAATATGGGTATCCTTGAGTATATTTATATAATGTATCCAGCTCTTTTAAAGTAAAACTGATGTTTGAATTTTTTGTTAAATACTTATCAGTTAATAACTTCATGTCTTTTTTCAAGAACCAAAGCAGGTCGTAACTTTGAGCAATTATTCCCGATCCGGTAATTTTTAACTGATATTTTTGGTTAAGTTCAATAAAATCTTGATTTGAAGTAAAAATACAGCTAAATATTTTCCTGTTGAAGCCCGAAAAATGATTTAAAATACTGTTAAATTTATTTACAAAATTTCGTATATTTTTAGCATTTTCGATGGCAACGGTTTCTAAGAATGCGTCAAATTCATCAATCAAAAAAACAATATAAAATCCGTTTTGATATGTTTGTTTTACTGCATTAGTGAAATTTTTTTGTGGATTATCAGGAATGAAAAATTTCAAATCTTGTTCATTTTTAAGACTTTGCCACATTTCGTTAAAAAATTCATCTTCGGTTCGGCAATATTGCACGTTTGCAAAAGCAAAAACCGGTTCCAATTCTTTTACGGAGCCATAAATTTTAACTGTTTTGGGTATATTTTTTTTGTAATCTTCGTGAATATACTTTAGTAATGACGTTTTTCCGGTTTTTCGTTCGCCGGTAACCCAAACATCGCCTTGAGTTTTGCCTACTAAAACTTCGCTGATGATTTTTTTCAGAGTTTTTTCTCTATTAAAAAAATCTTTGCCTATTACAGGGCTGTTGTAAATAAAAGGATTTTTCATGCGTGTGTGTGTGTGTTTTGAATCGCAAAAATACTAAAAACCTTACAAAAAGAATACTTTTGTTTACAAAAATAAATTTTAAAACACATAACTCTCCAATTTAACAAAAATCGGGCGGCAAGACACATGGCTTAATATTTTTTTTCAGCAAAATATGAATATAAAAAAGAACTTTAAAAAATAAATTTTTACACAAAAAACACAACTTAATCTTTTTTTAAATGCTCAAAAATTTGAGAATTTATTGCTTCGATAATATCTCTATATTTAGCTTTTTCTTCAGATTTTAGTGCTTGTTGTTCAAGTTTTTCGTACTTTGAAAGTTGTTTTCCTAAACTATTAATTCGTTCATTTACATCAACTTGATATAGCTGAGACTGTTTATTTTGAACATGCGAAGCGTTATCATCTTCAAATGCAATTATTTCTGAAGAACCTTTTTCATCATCAGTTTGATCAACTAAATTAAATTTAAGAGAGCTAACTAAATCGTCAATAAAATCCCAATCCTCGTCGGGTTCGCCAATAATCTCATCTGCAATATCAAGTGTATCCATAACCACTTGATTTATACGATAATAATATGCTGTTGTATCAATAGAACTTCTATTCATTTCTTGCTCAATACTTTTGTAATTACTCATTAAGGAATTAACCTTTTGCTGAGTTTCTTCTTTGTTACAATTATTTTGCAAAAAATTTAAAGCCTCTCCATATTCACGATTTTTGAGGTGTTCTTTTATTTGTTGACGTATATTCATGATAAGAATTAATTTAAACGAGCTATTGAATAACAAATTTAAGAAAAAAATATTTAAAAATCAAATAGAGTATTTTTTGAGCCAAACTCTACACAATCAGCTTGCAATTTTCAACTACTAATAAGGCACAGTTTGTCTAATAACATCAATAAAAGCGTGCCAATCTTCTGCAGAATTAACAAAATCTTTGTTAAATATTTTTCGTGAAATCAAATTATCTTTTTGCTCAATATTATGAATATCAATAAAATTTTTAACGGTTTCAACTTTAACTTCAAACGAAAACCACATAATCATTGCAATTATTGTTTCTTTTTGAATAGCAGTTAAATCAGGAACTTGCAATTTAACTTTTAAAATTTCCTTTGCCAATAAATATTTGTTATAAACTATTCTTATTTGGCGAGGTGTTACTTCTTTAACTTTTTTTAGATATTCTCTAATAAAAACAAAATCATTTGCCGAAACAATTTGAGAAACATCAAACGGTTTTTTAATGAAAATTTTATTAGGAGTTCCGGCCATTAAATTTTCAATTCCTGCGGTATAATTATCAAAAATATCTACTCTTTCTTGATTGTTTAAAGAAGATAATTTTATGCCAAAAAGGAATAACTTATCCAAATATTCGCGAGTTAGAATATCAAGCATTTCGGGGTCGTCAACCATTTGACTGTACTTATTTCTGATAACACGTTTTAAAATTCGTTCATCAATTGCGGCAACAATAGTAAGGTTACTAGAAATTATTTCGTTTTCGGTCATTATTCGCAAAGAATCTATAACTTCTAAAATTCTATCTTCGCTACAACGGTCTAAATCATCAACAAAAAGAACAACTTTTTTATCCCATCGTTCCATTAAAAAGATAAGTTCCTTTTCGATAGAAGCTTGCATGCCCAGTAAATTTTGGAAATTTTTAGCCGACATTCGTTTAAAAATATTAGGCATATTTAAGCTGTAAACCTTTGAAAAATAATAATATACAACAGTAAAATATGTTCCCCAAAAGCCAAAATAACTCATCTGTTCAAAAAATTCCCAGTTTTGTTGCAATGGTTCCATATATTGTTGTAATCCTAAAAATAACAAAATAGGAAAAAATATACTAACAATTATTCTCACAAGCGAAACAACGGGTTCTCTGACAAAACTTGTGTATAATAATTTAACTGCATATCTAAACCAATCCAAAGTTAAGCGACGTTCAGGTCGGTTGTAAAATTTACGTGCAAAAGCTTCGTATAAATAAGCCCAAGATGCAGGTGTATCGTGATATTTCCATGCTAAAAATTCAACGATGTCAAAATTTTTATTTAACAACCGTTTTTTCAGAACGCTCCAAAAAAATGTTTTTCCTCGCCCCCATTTTCCAAAAATACCGAGCATTGAGCCTTTTTCATTCACAAGTTGTTCAATAATATTTGACGAAATATCTGCCAACCAGTCGATATTTAAAACTCCTTCTTGTGGTTCGGTAAAAACATAAACGTCTAATAATGGATTTCCGGTGGCATAAATTCCGCATTTTATATCTTCAAATTGTTGTTTGCTTGTTATTTTATTATGCGAAATATTAAAAATTGCAGTGGGTTGCAATTCGGATAAATCGGGTATTATTGAAATTTTATTGTGTGATAAATTAACATCTTCGAGTTTTTTTAACCGCTTTAAAGGGCTTATATCTGTTATTTGATTATTTGAAAAATCAACACTTTTTAAGCTAAAAAGCTTTGAAATAGGATCTAAGTTTTTTATATTATTATTTGCCGCCGAAAATTCGCGTAGCAACGAAAAATTAACTATTGGAACTAAATTTGAAATTGAATTATTATCGATATATAATTTGCTGATTTTTATATTAGTTGATATTGGTTTTATGTCTTTTATACTATTAAATTGTAAACTCAGCCATTTTAGATTTATAAGATTACTTAATGGTGATAAATCAATAATATTATTTTGCGATAAATTTAATGCAGTTAAACTATATATTTTTGACAAAACTGAAATATCTTGAATTTTATTATGACTAAAATTTATAATATTTATGGCTTTAAATTTTGAAATTTCATCGGATATTTTTGACAGTTCATAACCTTTTATTTTCAATCCAACTATTTGATTATCAGCTCCTAATGCAAATGAAGCTTCTTGTGGAGCTATATCAAAAAATAATCGGCGAGCATTAGAAATTTTTGTAAATTTAATCCCCAGTTTTTTTTCTATCTCTGATAATATTTGGATGTCGGTCATTTATTTGTTATTTAATCAAACGATAAACATTTAAACGTAATATTGAAGCTCAAAGTTAAAAAATATTTTATATCAAACAGAAAATTGTCCAATCTTTTGGGGGGAATTATATGTGTTTTATTTTATTCATAGTGTTTTTGTTTTAAATTTTAACAATCTTCTCACTAAGCACACTTTGCGAGGTTTTGAGAACGCAGAAATAAAGACCGTTTTGTAAATCTGATAAATTTATATAACACTGGTAATTTCCTTTAGTTTTATGACCTTGCTCTACTTGTTTAAGCTTTTTGCCAAAAATATCGTAAATTTCTATGCTGTAATTTGTTTTTTGTGGTAAAAAATATGAAATCTGAGCTGTAGAACTTAATGGATTGGGGGAAATAGATAATACTGGCTCTATAATTTGATTGCTTAGCGAGTTTATAGGCCTCTTTAAACTATCTGCAAAAAACTTTGTTTCAAATGGACAATTTGTTAAATAAGCATGGAATCTCCCTCCTTGTTTTACACTAAAACCTTGACGTAGAACTATACTGTTGTAGGCCATATAGACAATATCATCATTACTTGTTATTGTTCTATATTGCACTGGCCATGTAGTATCTGCAGTGTGTAAATTTGCACCAATTGGTATAGCTTGCCATTTTAAAGGTTTTCCGTATAAAGATTCATTAAAATAATAATGACCTAAATCAATTGATTTATCACAATAATCATCAATATTAGTAGGATATATATTTGTAATCATTCTTTCTTTAAAATTATAAGTAGTGTTTCCTCCTGTAAAATCATTTAAAGAAAAATATGAATTGGAATTATTTTCGCCCCATCCCCAATTAATGTGAAATAAATCACCTTTATAACCATCAATAATAAAAGCATGACTACCTTCAGTAATTTTTTCATCTAATGCAGCATACAAAATTGGGTGCCCTAAATCTAATTCATCTTTGATTAATTTTATCCATTTTTTTTGAAAATAATATTGACGTTTTTTTAAATCAACATTTTCATATCCCATTTAGAATTAGTTCATAAATTTGGGCAGAATAATTATTAAAAATTGTTTGTTTAGGCGGGATAAATTGAGAAATTTCTGTAAAAAGGCCAGAATTTGAAATTGAAATTACAGGACTCACTCTATCATCTGCAGATATTAATATAAAACCACCTTCTTTAAAATTAATTGCATAAAAAGTAGTTACAAAATTATACTTATTTTCAACAATATTATTTATTGTTGTATTTGTTTGATTTGTAAATTCTTCAAAAAAATTCCTTCCTATTATTTTTGCATAACAACTATCAATTTCAGCAGAGAACAAAGTTATGTTTAAGAAAAAAAATACAGCCAATAAAAATAATTTTTTCATGATTTTTTATTTACAAAAAGTTGTTTCAATAAATATTTGTTCAAAAATAAGACATTTATAAACAGAATTATCATAATATGCCAAACCATGAATGTAAAATTCTTTATCTAAAGGGAAATTATACATTTTTTGCAATGCGTTGGTATCAATAGTAGTATTTTGAAGATTAATAATCAATTTATAATTACTCATATTATCAATAAGTACATACCCATCTTTCTTTGAAAAAAAATTTTATCAACGTAACCTTTAATTTTAACAACATGTGTGTGCCTGTTTTCAAAATCATATAATTGTTTGCTTTCACAAAGATAAATATCAGTAACAGAATAATATTTATCAGAAAAATCAACATTCTCAAATTTTTGGTTACACGAAACTGCAAATACAACAATAGCTATAGATAGAATAAGTTTTTTCATAATTATTTGATAAAAAAAGTAGTGTCGTTTAAAAAAATTTTAACATCACTGTTTCCATTTGCTTCATAAAAATCAGCTTGATAATAAGCTTCAATAAAAAATTCAATATTCTCCGGAAAAGTTTCAATTTTTTTCATACAATATATTTTTAAAGAATCATTTACCATAAAAAAATCAACATCAATTTTATAATTTGTTATAGGGTCGTAAATAGTAAAATATTCTTCTGTACCAGAAAGAAAATTAATTAATGTGTTTTTCACAGGAAACCCCTTTACATTTACTTTATGATTTGGCATTATGCAACTTCTATTTTTGTAGCAAAAGTATGCATCCGTAACTGAAAGGTAAGAATCAGTTGTATTTTCTTCTTTTTGACAAGAAAAAATCACAACAAATAGACTAATTATTAGTATTTTAATAACTGTTTTTTTCATTTCTCAAAAATTATAACTAAATCCCATACTAATATTGTGAAATAAAGTATAATGAGTAAAATTTAAGTTAGAAAAGTCAGGATTTTTTTTCATTTTTGCAAACTGAAAATCATAGCTTAAATTGGTAAAAAATTGTTTACTAATTTGATAGTTTAGTGTTAAATCTGCTGAAATTACATATTTTGAGTTTAAAGTAATAATATTTATATCTTCTTCTTTTATTATAATTTGCTGAAATCCATATGCTACACCGGTACTCATAAAAAGTTTTTTTGGAGTTTCTGATAATTTTAAATATACATAAGCGCTGTTAATATTTGCGATATAGTTATTTTGAGAAACAATATTTTTATTTGCTTTTAGTTGCAGTGAAAAATTGTTGTAAAAGTGGTAGGATACGTTTACTCCATATTTGTATTTTCCATTATAATTTTTAAAATATCTAAAAGAAGACATTGGTTTACCAGTTTCAATACCTATAGTGAATTTCTGTTGCGAAAAGGCAGAAAACTGAAAAAAACATATAATTGTAATTAAAATAAGTTTATGTTTCATTATAAATATGATTAAATAATGTTATTTTTTATAATTTTTTTCCTCTTTCAATTCATCTATTTGTTGTTGTAAATCAATAATGTATAAAGTTAGTTCTTCAATTTTTTGTAAAAGAATTGCATTCATTTCTTTCACAGGCATTCCGTTTTGTGTAATATCGTCGGAAGAAGGTACATCTGGTAAATGATTATTTGTTTGAATAAAACTATCAAGACTATCAATGCTCATCAAATTATAGTTGGGGTTAAAAACATAATCAGGCCAAGGGTCATTATTTTGCACATAAATTTCTTCTTTGCTCCAAATATTTCCGGTAACAATTGTATTTAATCCAACATTTGGATACGAAAAAGTTAACACTCCTGTGCTACTACCTATTTCAACACTTTCCTCTCCTCCTGTTGGTGCGTTTCCATTTGAGGCATTAAATATTAAAGAATTTCCATTTTTATTTAAAACAAGAATATTTGATGTAATTGAATTAGCGTTAATTGTTGAAGCATTTACACCCCCATTGGAGTTAACTGAAAAAGATCCATTAGTTAACATATTTGAAAAATGAATGCTTCCATCACCAAAAGAGATTTTATTTCCGTTATAAGGGGTGTCTGCTGACGTAAATATTAATTCGTTTTCATAAGTTGAAAATATTTTCCATGCAGCAACCATATTATTATTGTTATGCTCAAGTGTAATAACAGGGTAGTTGTTAAAATTATTTCCAGCACCGTTGCTGTATTTGTAAATATGCAAACTTGAACTTGGCTCATCAGTACCAATCCCAACATTTCCGCCAAGCTTGTTAAAACAAATATCACTAACGCCGCCTCCGTTTTTATAATTAAAAGATTGGAAATATGAAACATTATTATCGGTTCCAATAACTAATAGATTTGTATCACCAATAATA
>JAFGXO010000097.1 GCA_016936595.1 Bacteroidales bacterium
AAATTACAATTTCAAAACAAAAATTCCTCTACCATAAGTTGAAATAAAGAGTTCATTAGTAACACTATTCAAACTAAAATCAGTTACAGGAACAAAAGGTAAATTTTCACCAAACCGTTGCCATTTATCATCTACTAATACATAAACTCCCCAATCATTTCCTATTAATAATTTGTTTAAATTTTTTATATAAATAACGGAATAAACAGGAACATTTGGCAGATTATATGTTAAATTTTGCCAATCAAGTCCTTCATTATTAGAAAACCAAATTTTTTTATCATTAATAAAACCATCAAAAACAATATATATTTCACCTACAGTAAAATCAGAAAAAATATCTGTAATTTTTAATGCAGAATTTGTGTTAATTTTTAATATTCGATGCGTTTTAAGAGAATCATTAATAACAGAAGAAAGATATAAGGAAAAATAAAAATCGTTCCAAAAAAATGAACTTGCATATAAAAATGATTGAGAAGAATCGCAGTAAGAGTTAATTGCAGAAATTAAACCCACACCATAAGACGTAGAAGTATCTTCGTTAAAAACAAGACCATAATTAACAGATTTTAAAACACTTCCGGCATTTCTTTTTTTTGAAAACGAAGCAGCATAAACAATATTTTTATAATATTTATTTTGAACCGGATTTAAACCCAGATAAGAATTACTAACATTCAAATACGACCATTTATTGTTACGAAAAACCGACAATCTTTTAGAAACATAAGCCGCCATAAAATCGGCACTATCACTAACAAAAACACCAGAACCGTCGCCACTTAAAACATGCAACCATTTCCCAAACTTATCTCTTTTTAGGGTTCCATTGTCGTGAGCTCCACATAATAGCACAAAAGAATCTTGCTGCGAAACAGAAACAGAATATAATTGAAACAACGAAAATTTGCTGATTATTTTAAAATTCTTTGCATTATTTGTGTAAAAAAGTCCTCCATCAGTAGAAATATAAAATTCGTTATAAGTTTTATTATCAGGCAAATAAACACTTCGGATATCGGCATGAAAACGTCCGGTTATAGTATTAAAAGTTTTCCCGGCATCGGTAGAATATCTTAAACCAATGCCACCAACAAAAATCAAAGAATCATTAAATGCAAAAATCTCATTAACATACCATTTAACGCTTAAATTATGCTTATAAATATCAAAAGTTTTTCCAAAATCTGTAGATTTAACGATAATATTTTTATCAAAATTATTACTTTGAACCGACGCCCAAAAAGTATTATTGTATGCAGCAACCTTAACTTTAGTATTATTAATTAAACTATCGGGCAAAATATTTTCAAATTTTTTATTATTTTTTTTTGATATAAACAAACAATTTATTCCTCCAATAACAATTTGATTATTTAATAAAATAGCCATTTCAAGTAATTCATGCTCAACAGCATCAAAAACTATTGACCATGTTTTACCATTATCTTTTGATGAATAAAGTTTATCAGAAGTAAGAACAAATAATTCGTTGGTAATTTTATTAATCTTAATATCAACAATATACGTTAATTGCTCGGGTAAAAAAATTAGACTGGTAGGTTTCCACGACAAACCAAAATCATCTGAAAAAAAAACTCCGTAAGAATAAAAGCCATTTTTAAACAAACCATTTAAATAAATTGAAAAGTCGATAAAAATTAAACCGTTTTTTTCATCATATTCAATTGAATTAGCCCCTCCAGGTAAATTTTCAGAAGTACAAGCCCATGTTTTTCCAGAATCAACAGACCTCCAAATTCCGGCTGAAGAAGCAGATAAAAGCATAACCTTTCCATTGTTAACTATCTTAAAATCAGATACTCTGCCAGTATTTGTATAATGCAATATCTGGTTTGCAGAGGGTCCAAAATTTTGCCATAAAAATTGATTATTTTGAGAATATCCTAACAAATTTAAAAACACTAAACACACAAAGACTATTTTTTTTTTCATTTAAATAAAATTTTAATATTTTTGAAGTTGTAAAATTAGTGAAATTTTGCTTAAAGCAAATTATTTACAAATACATAATTAACAAAAAAAACTTGGTAAACTATTTGTTTATAAACAGACAATATTATAACCAATAAAAAAATTATACAGTTAGATGGCTGAAAATAAATCACGCATAGGAATTGGATTTAAGTTACTATTTGTAATTTTTTCAATTAGTTTAATAATAATAATAACAAACATTTTAGTGTACAATTCATTTGTTAACGAATTTAGAACACAAAGCAAAAGTTTTGCATTGTATCAACCTTCTATTCAACAACTTGACCAACTTAATGAGATAAACATCACAAGTGTTTCATTAACAAAAAACTGGGTTTTTATAGATAAAGACACCGGCACAATTCAGAAAAAAGAACTAATAAATATTCATAACAATATATACACACAATTTAAACAAAACAATAATCAATTCGTACAACTTTGGGATATTGACCTCCAAAATCAGTATTACGATTTGCAAAATTCAATGGACAGCCTAATGACAAAAGAAGCTGTTATTATGGATCAACTTAGTTTTTTTGAAGACTACCAAAACCCAACTTTAATGTTTGGAATTTTCCCTCAAATTACTGAAAACGGAAGTATTATTTCAAACTCGAAAAGAGTAAGCAAAAAAATTGATGACCTGAAAAATATTTTCATTACAAAAGTTCAAGAAAACACACTAAAAGCAAAAAAACAATTTATTCATATAAAACTTTTAATCACTTGGTTTACAACACTTATTGTAGTATTATTAATCATATTAGCTGTGTTTATTATTCGCAATATACTATTCATTACCAATATTTTAAATGAAGTTATTAAAAAAACAAGAGAAGGTTATCTGCCTATAGTAAAAAAAGTAAAAAGAAATGATGAAATTGGAGAATTGAGCTCTAATTTAGAAGGCTTAATATTGCATTTGCGCAAATTATCAGATTTTGCAAATGAAATAGGTCAAAACACTTTTAACACACAATTTAAACCTGCAAGTGAAGGCGACGTTTTAGGAAATGCTCTTTTAAGAATGCGCGATAATCTTGTGAAAGCACAAACTGAAGCAGACACACGACAAGTAGAAAACACACAACGAAACTGGGCTTCGCAAGGTATTGCAGTATTTAACGAAGTTATTAGAGATCACAATAATGATTTAGAGAAATTAACTTTTGCCGTTATAGAAAAACTTGTTAATTACACCGAATCAAATATTGGCGGACTTTTTATTGTTAACGAAGACAATGAAAGAGATAAATATCTGGAATTAAAAGCATTTTACGCATACGACAGACATAAATATCTGGAAAAAAATGTGAAATTTGGAGAAACTTTAGTTGGACAATGTTACGTTGAAAAAGACACAATTTATGTAACTGAAGTGCCTGATGATTACATGTTTATCACCTCCGGATTAGGGACAGACAAACCCAAAAGCATTTTAATTGTACCACTGCAATTTAACGAAATAACCTACGGTGTAATTGAATTAGCTTCTTTCAAAAATTTTGAAAATTACAAAATAGATTTTGTTGAAAAAATAAGTGAAACAATTGCTTCGGCTATTTCAACTGCAAAAATAAATGAAAGAACAACAAAACTACTTGAAGAATCAAACGAAAAATCAAAAAGACTTGAACAACAAGAAATTCAAGCCCGCGAAAACATAGCTAAAGTGCAAAAAGAAATTGGCGAAATTGAAAAAAGCTACAAGGAATTAACCGAAGAAAAAGAAAGAATTTTAAAAGAACTTGCTTTAAAAGACGATCATTTTAACAAAGAAAGAATTGAAACAAAAACAAAAATTGAAACAGAAATTGAAAAAAGAAATGCATTGCTTAATGCTATAAATAATTTAACTCCGTATTACGAAATGTCGCTTAACGGAGATATTTTATACGCAAACAAAAATTATGTTGGACTTTTTAACATGCAAGAAAACGACATTCTTGGAAATAAACATATTAAATTAATATCCAGAGATTTTATTAACTCAGGACAATACAAACAAATATGGGATTCTTTAAAGAACAAACAAAAAGTTGACACCTCTGTTCAGTACATGATTGACGGTAAAAGCAGATTTTTGAATGAAGTATTTATTCCGGTGGCAGATGAAAAAGGAAACATAAAAATTTCTGTATTCGGAAAATTTTAAACTCTGAAAAAAACCACTTATGAAAATATGCTTTTTTTGTGCCTCAAGCCAAACATTATCAGAAGATTATTATTCTTTAGCAACTAAATTTGCCGAAAAAATTATTGAAAACAACCACACATTAGTATCCGGTGGTTCAAACGTTGGTTTAATGCTTACTTTAGCTCAATCTGTTAAAAAAATTAACGGAAACTCTATAGGAATAATAACAAAAGAATTTTCAGAGAGAAACCTGACCTGCTTTGATAACAAAGAAATTATCATAACCGCCGATTTGCAGGAAAGAAAAAAAATATTGATCGAAATTTCTGATGCTTTTGTAATATTGCCCGGAGGTTTTGGCACACTGGACGAATTATTAGAAGTATTAACTTTAAACCATATTGGTGAAATTTTTAAACCTATAGTCATTTTCAATTATAACGAATTTTATAACGACCTTTTAAAAATGTTCGATAAAATTTTTGAAAACAATTTTGCTCAACAAAAAAACAAAACATCGTATTTGGTAACCCAAAACATTGATGAAACATTTAATTACATAAATTCAAACATCATTCAAAAATGAAAACAATAATATCAACAATAGTACTTGGAGTTGTTTTTTTAGTACTCTTAATATTTGTTGTGAAAATAGCATTTAAAATTGCTGTATTTTTGGCAGTAATTGGAGCTGTTTCTGCCTTAGTATATCATGTTTTTTTAAAAGACAACAAAAAATAAATCGCATACTTTAATTGCGATTTTTTATTGCTATATTTGCAAAATTTCAAAATAAAAAATCTGAAAAATGAAAACTCCAATTTTAACACTAATACTTGTTATATTGTTTAGTGTAACTTACAGTCAAAAATTAGTTATTTTACATACAAACGATATGCATTCCAAATTAACAGCATTTGGACCCGAAAAAAGTTACACTCCACTAACACCAAACGACGACAATACAATTGGCGGATTTGCACGACTTTCAACATTAATTGCAAACGAGAAAAAAATCAACGCAGATGCAGTTTTAGTTTGCGACGCCGGAGATTTTTTAATGGGAACAATTTTTCAGTCACTTGAACCTGAAACCGGATTTGAATTAAATTTGATGAAAGCCATTGGCTACGATGTAATAACTTTAGGAAATCATGAATTTGACTTTGGCGCTTATCCATTAGGAAAAACAATAAAAAACGCAAAACTTAACGGTGCTATTCCACAAATTGTTGCCTCTCAATTACAATTTTCTCAAACTGATACCATAGATGATTTATTGGAAAGCTTTTTTACCAACAAAACAATAAAACCGTACACCGTTATCGAAAAAAACGGGCTTAAAATTGGATTTTTTGGTATTTTAGGCCAAGAAGCACAATCGGTAACACAAGCAGCCCGTCCGATTATATTTTCTGACAGATTTAAAACTGCTAAAACCATTGTTAAAACTTTACGAGATATTGAAAATGTTGACATAATTATTTGCTTGTCTCACAGCGGTGTTATTCCAAACGACGACGGAATTATGATTGGCGAAGATATTGAATTAGCAAAAAAAGTAAGCGACATTGACATTATCATCAGCGGACACACCCACGTTCCAACACATAAATACATTCAGCAAGGAAAAACAATAATTGTTCAAACAGGTTCATATTTAAAAAATGTAGGCCGATTAGAAATTAACTTTGATAACGGAAATATTTCTGTTACTAACTTTAAATTGATAAAAATGACCGACAGTATTGTTGGTGATGCAAACGTAACATCAAAAATAAACGATCAAATAACTTTATTAAATAAAGCATTTTTTCAACCTCTCGGCTACAACTACAGTGAAGCCATTGCAGAAACAAATTTTAAGGTTTCAAAAGGCTCATATATTTTACACACTCCGGGCAGTTTGGGCAACCTCATTACCGATGCAATCATGTATTACTCAAATACTTATGGCGACAGCACAGACATTGTAATGGGAGCACAAGGGACTATTAGAGAAGACATTTTAGCAGGAGAAATTTCACCTGCCGATATTTTTAGAGTTAGCCCGCTGGGCTTTGGAAAAAATGATTTATTAGGCTATTCGCTGGCAAAAATTTATGTAACAGCAAATGAACTAAAAAAACTAATGGAGCTTGCAATTTTTGCCTCAAAACCAGGCGAAGACAGCTACTTATATTTTTCGGGAATACAAGCTTTTTACAATCCCAAAGGTGGATTTTTAAACAAAGTAAAAATGATAAAAGTTAACGGTCAGGAAATTGACTTTTCAAAGAAGAACAAAAAACTATATAGTGTGGTTTCAAACAGTTACCTTTTGGGCTTTGTTAGCGAAATTAAAAAAATGAGTAAAGGACTAATTGTAATTCGTCCAAAAAACTCAGAAGGAGAACTTATAAATTCACCTATTGATCATTTAATTGATTATGACAAAACAAAAAACGGTATTCAAGAAGGCAAAGAATGGATTGCAGTAATTGAATATTTAAAACAATTTTCGGATATAAACAACAACGGTATCCCTGATATTCCAACAAAATATGATATATTTGTTAGTCCGTTTATTAAAATAAGCAAATAATTAACAAAATAATAAGCCGTTTAAATACAAATTTAAACGGCTTATTTATTTTATCTTCTACGTTTATTGTAGGTTTTATTTCGATCTCTATCTCTGTCTCTATCTCCTCTGCGTCTATCATTAGAATCATTTCGTTTATTTGTTGAAGGTTTTCTTCGATTATCGCGTTTAGGCGAATCGGTAGAAACATCAACTGTAAGATTAATACTTCCATAAGTTTTTCCTTTAAAGGCTTCAATAATAGCACTTGCTTCTTTAGAATCAACTTCAAAAAACGAAAAATTACGTTGTATATCAACTCTCCCAACTTCAATACTGTTAGAATTTGTTGCTTCGTTAATAAGACCTAACAAATTAGGAACTTTAAGATTATTTTTAGAACCAACATTAATAAATAATCTTGAAAAATTGCTTGCCGAACCTCTTCGCTTATCTTCTCTATTACGCCCTACCCTATCATCTCTGGAATCGGTAGCATTCAAATCTTTTGCATTTTTATAATAATCTAAAAATCGTTCAAATTCAACATAAACAAAACGTTTAAGTAGCTCATCTCTATCAAGATACTCAAATTTTTTCATAATTTGAGGCATATAAGGCGAAATTTTTGCCTCATCAACTTCAATATTTTCAATTTTGTCCATTAAACTATACAAACGTTTCTCGCAAATTTCCTCCCCCTGAGGAACTTGAACGTTTTCAATTTTTTTGCCTAACAAGCGTTCTAAATCTCTAATTCTTCTACCTTCGCGTGAGTGAGTAATAATAAAAGAAAGCCCTTTTTTACCGGCTCTTCCGGTACGTCCACTTCTGTGAATATACAATTCTAAATCGTCGGGCAAATTATAATTAATTATATGTGTTAAGTCGTCAATATCAAGTCCACGAGCAGCTACATCTGTGGCAACTAAAAGTTGAAGTTGTTTAGTTCTAAAACGTTGCATAACATAATCGCGTTGAGCTTGCGACAAATCGCCGTGCAAAGCATCAGCATTATAACCGTCGTCCATAAGTTGGCTTGCAATTTCTTTAGTTTCGTGGCGAGTACGGCAAAAAATAATTCCATAAATATCAGGATTAAAGTCAGCCAAACGTTTAAGAGCAAGATATCTATTTGAAGCTTTAACGGTATAACAAAAGTGTTCAACATTTTTTGCACCTGAATTTTTAGTGCCAATAGTAATTTCTTTAGGATTATGAAGATAATTAGATGCAATTCGGCGAACGCCATCGGGCATAGTTGCAGAAAAAAGTAGAGTTTGTTTTTCTTCGGGAGTATTTTCTAAGATAGAATCTAATTCATCTTTAAAACCCATATTTAACATTTCGTCGGCTTCGTCGAGCACAAGCCATTTAATATTATTTATTTTAAGAACTTTACGTTTTATTAAATCAAGTGTACGTCCGGGAGTACCCACAACAATATGAGCTCCTTTTTTTAATTGTTTTATTTGAATATCAGCACTTGCACCACCGTAAACTGAAACAACTCTCATGTCATCAAAATATTTAGAAAAACTTTCTAAATCTTTTGCAATTTGCATTGCTAATTCGCGGGTTGGGCTAAGAACGATTGCTTGCACATTTCGTTCAGATAAATCTAATTGCTGAAGAATAGGTAATCCAAATCCGGCAGTTTTTCCGGTTCCGGTTTGAGCCAAAGCAATTAAATCGCCGTTATTCTCTAAAATTGTTGGGATTGTTTGTTGTTGGATAGGTGTAGGTTCTTCAAAACCTAAATCGCCAATAGCTTTAAGGATATTTTCGTTTAAGCTACATTCTGTAAAAAGTTTCATGTATTTATTTTAAAAAGATTGTACCCTGAGGGTATATTAAATGTTTTTTCAGACTAGTAATGCTTATTATAAGCACAATGTTAAAATCATTTGAAATTATAAATTCTATCTTTTTAAAACAAAAATCAAAAACATGACAACAATAAACATCACAAAAACATTATCAATATTTATTATATCAATAATATTTCATGTAATACAATTTATTGTGCATAATTTGAAACTTAGAATTAGGAACAAAACAAATTTGCTCGATAAAACTCGATATTCAAATGACTATTAGTAATTTAACCGGAAGTTACTACTTAAAATTCGCATCTTGTACCGGATTGAGTGATTAGTTAAAAAATAAAGTTAAAGAAATTTTGTATAAATAGCATACTTATTTACACCGTCCAAAATCAAGGCAAAAAATCTTTTCAATACTCTTAAAACTAATATCAGATGCGAAAGAATTGGCACGGCTGCCAAATTTATAATTTCTTAAAAAAACAAGAGGTCCACACTTAATTCTTCGACACCTACTAAAAAATTTCGTGCAAAGATAATTTTTTTGTTTTAATTATCTTTAAAAAAATAATAATTTTTTTCAAACATTTAGTTTTCAAGAGCTTATTATACTGAAAATAATCTATATGTTTTATTTTTAGAGATTTAAAATCTTTTTTAAATAAGCAATTTTCTATTTACAATTTCAAAAACCAAAAACCTAATAAACAAATACTTGCAAAAATAATTTCAGTAATATAGATCTTAAAACAAAAAGACAATCTAAACGCATTTTGGAAAAAAATCAGCAATTTTTTCTCAAAAAAATCTAAAAAAAGCCGGAAATAATCCGGCTTTTAAAAAAATAGTATGAAGAAATAATTTATTTAATAAATTTAACAGATTTAATTTGGTTGTTTTCAATTACCTGCAATAAATAAATTCCACTATTTAAGTTGCTAACATCAATTACACTTTCTAACTGATTATCAATAACTTCATTATACAATAATTGTCCGTTAATGTTCAAAATTCTAACAATTGCTTCGGTTGTAAAGCTTCCAAAATTAACATTCAATAAATCGGTAACAGGGTTAGGATATACATTTATCTCAATATCTTGTTTAACATAGTTTATTGATGTAGCAGGAACTTGAACAGCATAAGAACGTAATATTTCGGCAGAGTAAGTAACATCTTTTTGGCTATTTTGAACTTCAAAAAAGTAAATATCCATTGCAAAAGCACTCATACAAGAATCACCTGCAATTGTTTCAAGAGTAACAGTAAAAACTCCGGTATCACTATACGAATAAGTTGGGTTTTGCAAGTTTGAAGTAGTACCGTCGCCAAAATTCCAAGCCCATGTATTTGGCTCAGGCATTGACAAATCAAAAAACTGAACAGTTAAAGTATTATCAAAAACAGGATAGAAAAAAGCCTGACAATCACCATTATATGAATTATTTTCAACATAAATAACTTGTTCAAACGTGTTTACACAATTTGCAGTAATAATTGTTAGAGAAACAACATATTCACCACTTTGAGTATAAGTGTGCGATGGGTTTTGCAAAGCAGAAAAAGAGCTGTCGCCAAAATTCCATACCCAATCTAAAATAGGTTCATTTCCGGAATAAGAAAGGTCATAAAAATTTACATGGTATCCATTTTGTGAATAATCAGAATAAAATAAAGCTTGGCAATCATCGGGATACCAATTATTATTATCGCCTACCCAAACCCAAGCTTGATAAGTTGAAAAACAATAAGCTCCTTCAAGAGTTAAAGTTACAAGATATTCGCCTTCTTGAGAATAAGTATGATAAGGATTGTACTCAAAAGAAGTACTACCATCACCAAAATCCCAAGTATAATTAACAATACTATCGGGCGAATAACTTTGGTTAAAGAAATAAACAGTATTTAAATCGGTAGAATCTAACATAAAATTAAAGTATGCACTACAATCATTTAATGTATCTGTGAAAACAAATATTTGTTGAGTAGTTGAAAGCATTCCGCATTGATTGTTTTCTGCGGTTAAAGTAATTGTGTATTCACCTTCGGAAGCAAACTGATGAACAACATTTTGTCCGGTTGCAGTAATACTGTCTGAAAACGACCATATCCATGTATCGTTTGGAGTATATCCGTTTCCTAAGCCATAAAAATCAACACTCATGTCCGGTTGAACAAAATAATAAAAGTCAACAGAACAATCATTTACAGTATCATTATAAACATAAACCTGTTGAGTAACCGACATTTCTCCACATTCTACGTTAGTAGCAGTTAAAGTAACAAAATAATCGCCTTCGGCAGGGAATTGATGAGTAACATTATCCCCTGTAGCAAAAGTACTATCGCCAAACGACCACTCCCAAGTATCATTAGGGGTATAACCGTTTCCGTACCCATTAAAAGACACATTGTTTTGTCCAAGATATACGTAATCAAACGACACATCGCAGGTTGTATTTACCGAATCGATAAAAATATAAGAAGTAGTAGCAATAGACCCGCAAGTACTTGATTCAATAGTAGCAACCACGGTGTATTGTCCGGCTTGCGGAAATTGATGTACTACGTACCAACCGTTAGCTGTAGTATTATCTCCTAAGTCCCAAGTTACTACATCAGAAGAATCTTGTATTCCACCAAGAATGTATAAATTCAATTCAAGAGGGTTATTGGGGTTTTCAGTATAATCCACCGTGTAATCACACTGAGCAAAAGATTGCATCGACATTGAAATAATCACTGATAATAATAAAAATTTGAATAAAGTTCTCATAATTTTAAGTTTTAAAGTTTATAATACAAAGAAACGATTTAAAACCGGCATTGTTAAGTGAAAAAATACTGATTTTAGTACGTATTTTGCGTATTAATTTTTAATAAAAGTAGCAGTTGATATAAATTTTGAATTTGAAATTTTAACAAAATACACTCCCGGTTTAAAGGAAGAAACAACTTTAAAAAATAAAAGCCAAGATTATTCTTCAAATATACATTATTATTAGTTTTTTTTTGCTAATTAATAATTTTAATTAGCAATAATTTTAAATTCAACACGTCTATTCAATTGCCTTCCATCATCAGTTGAATTATCAGCCACCGGCTCGTCGTAAGCAGCCCCTCTGTATGTTAATCTATTGGCATCAATTCCTTTACTAATAAAATAATTTACCACAGCTTTAGCTCTCATTTCTGATAATTTTTCGTTATATGCATGATTACCTCTGTTATCGGTGTGTCCCGAAACTTCAATTTTAACAGTAGGATAAGCAAGTAAAAAAGTAACAACGCGTTCCAATTCCGGCACAGACTCATTTCGTAAAACAGCTTTATCAAAATCAAAAAAGATATTTCGGAGAACAACTTTTGAACCTGTTGCAACACTATACATTGGAATATCAAGAAAAATTCTATTAAAAGCCTGATCTATGGGCAAATCAAAGTTTTCGGAATGGAATAAATAACCATCAGCCCTAACGTTCATTCCATAATTTTTACCCGAAGGCAAAGTTACAATGTATTTTCCTTTCTGGGGTTCAGAAGTGGTTATAAGAATTAAACTATCAGTGGCGTTATCAAAAATAACAATATCCGCCTCAAGCGGATCATTAGAAATTGCATCGTAAACAGCACCTGTAACAAGCGTTAAATAAACAGTTTGAACATCTTGGTTTACAGACAGTTGCACAATAGAAGAGTCATCGCAGGCAATTAAATTATCTTCAGCATCTAAAAAAACTTGTTTATCTTTAACAAATAAAATTTTATAAATATCGCTAAATCCTTCGCTGTTTTGTCTAACGCTTGAATAATAGGCAGTTTTACCGTCGGCAGACATCACAAAATACACGTCATCATCGGGCGTATTTATTGGAAAACCCAGATTAATAGGTTCGCACCAATTGCCTTGAGCATCACAAGTTGATTTAAAAATATCAAAACCACCCATAGTTTTATGTCCTATAGATGAAAAATAAAGAGTTCTACCGTCGGGGTGAAGAAAAACGCCATCTTCGTCTTTGGGTGTGTTAATAATATCCGGCAACCGTTCAGGCATACTCCATTGATTATTAACAAATTTGCTAATATAAATATCACTATTACTTGTAGTTGCATCATCGGTTTTTCCACGAATAAAAAAGATTGTTTTCCCATCAAAAGAAAAACAAGCTGAATTTTCAACCTCATCAGTATTAATATTTTCAAGATATTCAGGAAAACCCCACTTATTGCCACGCTTAGAACATAAATACAAATCACCACTTCGGTAAATTATCATAGAATTGCCATCAGGCGAAAGAGCAACAGTAGCATCATGTTTACGGCTGTTAAGAGGAACACCAATATTTACAGGTTGCGACCAAGATGAATCGATAAATTCGGAAAAGAAAATATCTTCGTAATACTGACCATCATCAACATCAAACGATGCACCAACACAATCAGGTCTGCGTGCAGTATAATATATTTTAGATTGATCGGCGTTGATAATTGGGCAATATTCAGGGAGTTCTGTGTTAACCTGCGAAAAATTCACAATATTTACATTAACAGGGCTTTGAACTAAAATTTTTGCATATTCACATTCCTCAATTTTTGTTTGAAGAAAATACTGTTTTTGAGATAATTGAGCAGCCGGAGCATTATTTTTAAACAAATCAAAATACATCAAAGCCGAATCAAATTCATAATTATATTGATATGCAAGCCCCAAAGCAAGTAAAATATCATCTGTAACATCAGGCTTTTGAGCATAAGCTTTTTTTAGAAAAAACAATGCGTTTGGTTTATAAACAGAATTTAAATAACATGCTCCAAGTTTATAATTTAATTCCGGATAATTTTGGTTATACTCATAAGCCAAAAAATACCCCTCAATAGCATACAAAAAACCGCCTCTACTATTTTTAGAATAAAAATCATCACTAATTTTAACTTGTCTCCAAACATTATTTATTCCATCGGTTCCATTGTACAAAGAATCTTTGAACAAATCAGGATTTTGCTGAGCCGAAGAATTTATATAAACAAAAACAAATAAAAAAAACACGAAAAAATATCTGATCATATCTAAAAAAATTACAATTGAATAAAAAAACAGCAAATAAAATTGAAAAAAAACAAAAATTTAAAGAAAAAAAGAATTACTTCTTCCCGAAGCACCACAAATAGCCATTAAAATCGGCAAGGTAAATTCGTCCGTTCCAAGTTATAGGAGTTGCATCAAAAGCCATATCAGAAATATGATCAATTAATTGAACATCAAAATAATCATCTTCATACGAAAATTCGTACAAAAATAAACCGTCGTCGGTAGCAGCAAGAATTCTGTTTTGCACTATTATAGGCGTTGATATTGTTGCATGAGCTTTAATTTTAGCCAACAATTTTGGCATTGGATACGTTTTTTGTAAATTTGGATCTAAAACCATAGTATCCGATCTAACATTCATATAATCAACAATATATAAATAACCGGCACAATCAACAAAAGTAGCAATGTATGGATCATCAGGTCTTTTAGTTAGTTCGTTTGTTGTAACCGAACCAACAATGCCTCCCTCCCAATGAAACCAAGTAATTGTATCGGTAGGCATAAACCAAACTACCGCATCATCAGGATTTTTTGAAGGGTCAATTTTCATTACACCACCTTTCCCTGCTATATACTGTTTTTCGATAGGCACAAGCAAACAATTATCATGAGTAACAGCCATTGAACCATTCAAATCGGCACCAATATAAAACGCCCAATCGTTCTTACCGGTAGCAATATCATAACCATAAATCCAACCGGTTCCCGAAGGAGTATATATGTGATTATTTAATAAAGTAGGCGAAGCTTCAGCCACTAAATCCTCTCCATGTGCAGTAATATCATCATCGTTGTAATACTGCAACTGTTTGAATATCAATGGATTAAAAAAACTATCAGTATCAAAAGCAAATTTATAATCGGGATTAAATACTGTAAACAAACCATTTTCTAAGCCAATATAACCGGTATCATTAACCACAAGCGGACTTGCATCAACATCACGACTATAAGAATGCGTTGGTAAGGAATTATAACGCCATAATTCTTTTCCTGTAATATACGAAACAGCTCTAAAACTCCAGCAAAACTCGCTTGATTTATCTTTATTCCAGCCTTTTCTGCTTCCTTGCATAATAACATATCTATCCTGAATACTATCAGCATTTTTATTAACCCAAATTGTTCCGGTTCCTTTTAAAATATCATCAAATTTATAATTCCAAATTTCCTTGCCTGTTATAGCATCAATTTTATGAATTGCATAATCAAAAGCCCCTTGAATTAAAATAAGTCGGCCTTTTTCATTTATAAGCAGAGGTTGTCCGGTCCAACCGGCTCCTTTCCAAATTTTATCGTATCCATAAGCAGGGCTTAAACCTTGTCCAAGATAAAAAGACCAAATAGTATCGAGCCTATCGGGCAAACTATCACCATAAAAATTACGTTCTTCGTTGCCCAAAAATGTTGAAATTATTATATCTATGCTATCTAATTTCTGACGCAAATTTTTAGCCTGTGCAACCAAATTACTATTTGGATATCCATAGATAAAATTTGCAAATGACTGATTTGAATTTAGATTTACAGCCTTATCAAAAGCTTTTTGTTCATCATTACACGAAAATATAAAGAAGCTAACAATCAAAAAATAAAAAAATTTATTCATTTCAACAATTTTTAAAATATTTCATAAATTCAAAACTAAATTATTTATTTGTATTAACCTAATAAACAAAAATTATGAGAAAATTATTTGTTCTTTTTATTGGCTTAATAGTAGGATTATCAGCTATTTGTCAGCAAGTTAACAAAAACTTTGTATTAGTAGAAATTTTTACTTCAACCGGTTGTTATTATTGCCCGGGAGCCGAACTTGGGGCAATAGATTTAATAGAAAACGGGCAAGATGTAGCTGTAATAGCATACCATCACAATTCATTTGGCGACACGTTATACAATGCAGCCGGATTAAGCAGAATAAACTTTTATGGTTATGAAGGAACCCCTGATGTATATTTTAACGGTGGCAACAATATGGTTGGAGGAGATCACAGTAACAGTTTATATTCATATTATCTTCCAAGATACAACTCTGCAATTAGTGTAATGAGCTCATTTACTTGCGATGTGAATTTATCATCAACAAATGATCTTGATTTTACTGCTAACGTAAACATTGACAAGGTTTATGATTATGCCGGCAGCAATTTAAAACTTTTTTTAGCGGTAACAGAATCAAACATGCTATATTCATGGGAAGGACAAAGCCATTTAAATTTTTTAGAACGAGGAATGTACCCTTCGGGCAGTGGTATAAACTTAGATTTTAGTTCAACTTCATCTATAAATGAAGAAGTTAACTTTACAATTGACCCAAGCTGGAATTTATCCAATTGCGAATTAATAGTTTTTGTGCAAGATATGACAACAAAAGAAGTTTTACAAGTAACAAAAGCCGATATGGAACTTCCTGCAGGAGTAAACAATGTTATTCTTCAAAATATTACCGCTCCAAATTCAAACGAAGTAATTTGCGAAACAGAAATAACCCCTTCTATAATTTTTAAAAATAAAGGAACTGTTGATTTAAATTCTGTTGACTTTGAAGTTTATGTAAATGATGAATTATTAGACACATACAACTGGACAGGCACATTACCGTTCGGCGAGAATCTTTCGTTAACATTAAACACTATTTCATACAATCAAATAACCGAAAATCAACTAAAAGTTATTGCAGTAAATCCCAATGGAGTTAGTGACGATTTTCCGGAAAACAATATCGACAGTTTAACATTCATTAAATCAGACGAAACTACCAATAGATTATTTTTAGAATTATACACCGCAAACTGGGGATTTGAAATTTCATATAGTCTATTTAATTCCGCCGGCAACGAATTATATTCAAGTGGAGCATTAGGAAGTAATCAAGTAGTTTCCGACACATTTTTAGTTTCTCTTGAAGATTGCTACTACTTTAAATTATACGACACTTATGGCAACGGATTTAACAGCAATGACGGGTTTTGTATAATTACAGACAATAAGCAAACCGAACTCGTAAATATTACAGGTAACTTTGGATACGAACATGTTTATTCTTTTAATCCAACAACAGTTGCTAATATTTTTGATGTTCCTTCTAACAAAATCACTATTTATCCTAATCCGGTTAAAGATATACTAAATATTGATTTTAAAGACGTTAGCAATTATAATATTACTGTTTTTGACGTTAATGGCAAAGTTGTAAATAATTTTAGCACAATTAACTCTAATAATGCAAAAATTGATGCACAGAACTTAAATTCAGGTGTTTATTACGTTCTTATACAAAGCGATAATTTTACAGTAAGTGAAAAAATAATAATTGAATAAATTTAATCGCTGTATAAAAAAATCAAAATAATCATTTGAATTTTTCCGAAAAAAAGCCGAACAATATTTGTTCGGCTTTAAATTTTTGATAAAAAACACAACTATTTTAGCAAAAAAACACAACTAAAAACTTCTAACTCTGACCATCTTTATTTATCCAAACTAAAATAATCACACCTAATCTTGAAACTAAAAATGTTAAAAAGCCAAATATTGTTGTTAGAAGTGAAACTTTAAATCCGCCCGCCATTAAAGAAATAGAAATGTCGCCGGCAGCTTCTATTGCATCAAAAGCACTAACAAGCCCAACAGTTTGGCCAAGTAATCCCCAAACTAATGCAAATAATCCTACAGACGAAACTAATGATATTGTTTTACTTTTATCATTTTCAAAAAAGCCTTTAACAATTAAAACTAAAATCAAAATTAGCATCAATAAAATTGCATACATAAAAAATGGACCACCTTCGTTAAGTTTTGTAATAATTTGAGAAATCATAATATTTATTTTTTATTGGTTAATATTACTTCAAAGATAAACACAAAATAAATTGTTTTTTTCTTTATGCGACAGCAGCAGATATTAACACGCTTTTTGACATATTTAAGTCGATAAATTGAGTAACTGTATTTAATTATGTTTTAAAAGATGCAAAATTGGTATTTCGTCTCAAAAAAAATGCAATTTCAAATAATATACTTATTTTGCAAAATGGAATTTTTAAAATTAAAACATACAAAATCAATCTTATTGCACGTCCTGTTTTGGATATCAGTATGGTTTTTCTTTATATATTTTTTTAGTTACAATTCCGACGACAAAAGATATATTAGTTGGTTTTCGAGTTTTTTATTACCAATAACAATGCTAACCTCCTATTTTTTTATTTATTTTATTATACCAAAATATTTAATGACCCGAAAATACTTTTTATTTGCATTATATAGTTCCTATACCTTAGTCTTTTCTACATATTTAATAATACTTACAATATTAGGCAGTTTTGCGTTTTTATCAAATTTCAATATTGCAAACATGCCTCCTATGAGCAAAAATTATATTTTTATACTAATTTTAGTATATTTAGTGGTTTTTATTGTCAGTTTCATGAGTTTATTAAATAATAATTTTAAAACAATTTCCCGAAACAAGGAATTAGAAAATATTATTCTTGAAACGGAATTACAAAGCAAAATGCAAGAGCTTGACTTCTTAAAAAGACAAATTCATCCTCATTTTCTATTTAATACACTTAATACAATTTACGGTTTTGCACTTAAACAATCAAACAACACACCAAAATTAATATTAAAATTATCAAATCTGCTCGACTATATTTTATATCAGGCAAATAAGCCAAAAGTAAGCCTTAATGAAGAGATATTACATATAAAAGAATACATAGAATTAGAAAAAATGAGATTTCAAGACACTTTGAAAATTTCTTTTAATTTTAATAAAATTGATAAAAATATACAAATTGCACCGATGTTATTTATCCCATTTGTTGAAAATTCTTTTAAGCACGGAAGTATTATGAACGGATACTTAAATATTGATTTAGAAATTAATTTAAATAACAATCAATTAGTTTTTTTTATAAAAAATACATTTAGAAACGACAATTATGAAAATTCAGACGGCGGCATTGGTTTAAAAAACATACAAAAAAGATTAGAGCTTTTATACAAAGATAATTATGAATTGAAAATTAAAAATGAAGACAATATTTTTTCAGTTTTTTTAAAAATATTAAATATTCACTAAACAGTAAAAAAATCAAATATGTCTAAAATAATAAATTGTTTAATTGTTGATGATGAACCTATTGCTCGCGAAATTTTAGAGAATTATCTAAAAAAAATTCAGTCTTTTAATATTGTTAGCACTTGTAAAAATGCCTTAGAAGCATTTCAAATTATCAATTCAAAAGAAATAGATTTAATATTTTTAGATATAAGTATGCCGGATATTTCCGGATTGTCCTTTGCAAAATCTATTAACAAACAAATTAAAATAATTTTCACCACCGCTCACAGAGAATACGCCGTTGAAGGATTTAATCTGAAAGCCGTTGATTATTTACTTAAACCTATCTCATTTGAACGTTTATTACAAGCCATAAATAAGTTTATTGATGAAAGTATTACAATGAACAATTCTATCCCGGAAGAAATAATTAACGAAAAAAACGAATACTTTTTTGTGCGTTCTGACAGGAAAATGGTGAGAATTGATTTTTCGGATATTACTTATATTGAGAGTTTTAGTGATTATTTAAAAATACATCTAACAGATAAAACAATCATAACTCGCGAAACTATTACAAATATTGAAGCAAAACTTCCTCAGAAAGATTTTATAAGAACCCACAGATCGTTTATTGTTTCAATTTCAAAAATAGATTCGTTTACTAATGAATATATTGAAATTGCCGATAATGCTATCCCAATTAGTAGAACATACAAGAATATTGTTGTAGAAATATTAGGAATTTAGAATATTTTCTTAATAAAAAAAACGAGCGAATACCAACAATTTTACTCATAAAAAAATCCACCTTCAAAAAAGAATGCGGATTTTTTTATTAAAAGACTAAGATAACATTAAGCCATTGTATGGAAAATAATTTCTTGCAAATAATAAACAGCTATACCAGCAAAGTAACCAATTGCAGCTATCCAAGTGAATTTTTTAGCATACCATATAAAGTCAATTTTTTCTAATCCCATAGCAGCAACACCAGCAGCAGAACCAATAATTAACATGCTTCCACCTGTACCGGCAGTAAATGCTAATAATTCCCAGAATAAACCGTCAACAGCAAAATGTCCGGCATCTGCAATAGGATACATACCCATTGCACTTGCAACTAACGGCACGTTATCAACAATGGAAGAAAGAATACCAATCATAGTATCAATTAAATAAATATTTTGTCCGGTAACATCATCTAACCATTTTGCTAATAAGTCAAGGTGTCCGGCAGATTGAAGTGCAGCCACAGCAATTAAAATACCCATAAAGAAGAAAATAGTAGGCACATCAACGTGTTCTAAGATTTTAAGAACAGAAAGATTGTTTCGTTCCATATCTCTTTTTCGAGCAAGAATTAACTCTGTTGCTAACCAAATAATACCAAGACCAAATAACATACCTATATAGGGCGGCAAATGAGTTACAGTTTTAAATACAGGAACAAAAAGCAAAGCCCCTACTCCAATAATAAGCATAAAAGTTCTTTCTTTGTTTGAAGTAAAATCATCTTCAGTACCTGATGGTTTAACCGGACGCTCAATAACTTTTCCTTTAAGCATAAAAGAAATTACAATTAAAGGAACAATCATAGATACCAACGAAGGTAAGAAAACACCAACAATAATTTTACCGGCAGTAATATTTCCACCAATCCAAAGCATAATTGTAGTAACGTCGCCAATAGGAGACCAAGCACCTCCGGCATTTGCAGCAATAACAATTAAGCCGGCATAGAACCAACGTAATTCTTTATCAGAAACTATTTTACGCAGTAAGGCTATCATTACAATTGTAGTTGTAAGGTTATCTAAGGCTGCCGACATAAAAAAGGTAAGAAAACCAAGTATCCATGCTAATTTAGCAGGATTGGTAGTTTTTATTTTATCGGTAATTAGCCTAAATCCTTGATAGCGGTCAACTGTTTCAACAATTGTCATAGCTCCAAGTAAAAAGAAAAGAATTTGAGCAATATCATTTAAATGATGCCCCAAATCGTGCAAAATAAAAGGCATAAAACCATGTTCACCCGATCCGTCGAGTTCTAAAGTTTCTTTCCAAAATTTCTTTAACTCGTCAGTATTTCCATTTTGAGAAATATATTCTCTAACATGTGTAGCCATTTCTTTAAGTTCATTTAAAGAAGGGCTAAATCCTAAACTAAGAATATTATCTTTAAATATGGCATAAATTGCCCAAAGTAACATTCCCGTTAATAATGCAGAAGCAGCTTTATTAACTTTTATAGGGTGTTCTAATGCAATTGCGGAGTAACCAATAATAAAGATTACCACCATCACGATAAAAATAGTCATAATAATTTGATTTTATGATAGTTATTAAATATTTCACAATATGTTTGAGTGTGCAAATATAGATATGATAATGTTTTTTCAAAAAAAAACTTAAAATATCTTTTGTATAACATTTTTTAAACCAGACTTTAAAGTCTTTTTTGTATCTTTATAAAAAATTTAACTACTTAAAACATTTTTAAAAACAGAAATTAACTTTTAATTTTTTATCATGAAAAATATATTTTTTTTAACCTTAATTGTTTTTACTTTTGGGCTAAATGCCTGCTCACAAAACAATAACAACAATAATATTAACTTAAACAACGATACAATGCAATACAACGATTTAACAATTCAGGAACAACAAGTTTTACTTAATAAAGGAACAGAAATGTCGTTTACCGGTAAGTATTACACCTTTAATGGAGACGGAACTTATTTATGCAAGCAATGCAATGCTCCGTTATATAAATCGTCGGATAAATTTGATGCACATTGTGGTTGGCCAAGTTTTGACGATGAAATTTCGGGAGCTATCACAAAATCAACAGATGCCGACGGACAAAGAACAGAAATAACCTGTTCAAACTGCGGTGCTCATTTAGGACACGTTTTTATGAACGAAGGATTTACAGCAAAAAACACCCGACATTGTGTAAATTCTATTTCTCTAAATTTTGTTCCTATTAAATTAAACGTTCAACAAAACCTTCAGCGGGCTGTTTTTGCTGCCGGCTGTTTTTGGGGCGTAGAATATTATCTTCAAAAACAAGCTGGAGTTGTTAGCACCACCGTTGGATATATTGGCGGCAATACTACTAACCCTACTTACCAAGACGTTTGCTCACATACTACAGGACACGTTGAAGCTGTTGAAGTTTATTTTGATCCAACAATTGTTAGCTACGAGAAATTAACAAAATTATTTTTTGAAATTCATGATCCAACTCAAATTGACCGTCAGGGGCCTGATGTTGGTGATCAATATCGTTCTGAGATTTTTTATATGAATGATTATCAAAAAAATATAGCACAGGATTTAATAAACCAGTTAACAAACAATGGTTATAATGTGGCAACTAAACTAACTCCGGCAACAGAATTTTATCCGGCTGAAGATTACCATCAGGATTATTACCAACATAAAGGAAGTTTGCCTTATTGCCATGTTCGAACTACAAGATTTTAATTAGTTTGTTGAGTTAGCAGTTAAATCATTAAAATTCAGCCACTTATCAACCTTACAAACTAAAAAACTTTTTTTCAGAATATAAAAACCTTCTATAAAACATAAATTGTAAATACTAAATTTTTGTGTTAATTTGTTTTATAAAAACTCATACTAAAACCCTCAAATGACTAATAACTTAAAAATTGCAATTATAGGTGGCACAGGAAAAGCCGGCGGATATGTTGTTAAACAACTTTTGTCCGATGGTTTTATAATAAAAATATTAGTCAGAAATTCAAAAAGCAGCTCATTTAAGAATGAAAATATTGAAATTATAAAAGGTGATGTAAAAAACTATAACGATGTTCTTACTTTATTTGAGGGTTGTAGTGCTGTAATTAGCACTTTGGGACAGGATTTTAATGCTAAACCCATGTTCAATTTAGCCACAGAAAATATTATTAGAGCAATGAGTGTTCTTAAAATAAAACGATATATAATGATTGCCGGAATTGCTATAAATCACCAAAACGACGCCAAAAATTTTAAAATTAAGCTAACATCAAATATAATGAAGTTTTTATTCAGCGGAACAATTAACGACAAGCAAAAAGCCTTTAATCTGCTATCCAAAAGCAATTTAGATTGGACTGTTATAAGAGTGCCGATGATAAAACTAAATAATGCTTCAGAAAAAATAAGCACAAATTTAACTGATTGTAAGGGAACAAAAATTAACGCAACAGATTTGGCTAAATTTATTGTAAACCAAATCAATTCAAATAATTATATAAACAAAGCACCTTTTGTTTTTAATTAAATTATTATGGTAAAATATCAACTTTTTCAAGTTCGGAATTTTTATTTTTTTGTAAAAATATTCCAAATAGGCTTTGAATTACGATTAAACTAAAACCAAATAATAAAGTTGAAATTAAAGTAAAGCCATTAGATAAAATACCAAAAGCCAAAGCAGATTCAGATGATAATCCAAACAATAAAAACGCTTGCAAAACAAAATACTCAACCGAACCAATACCTCCGGGGTTTGGCATTAACCAAGCGGCATACGAAAAAGTTGTTATTGTAAAGAGAAAAATGAATTCTTTTTTTTCATTAAACAATGATAAAAACAAAAAATAATTCATAAAATAAAGCATCACCCATAAAACAATATTCCACAAAATAAACAACCAGAACTTTTTGAGGTTAAAAGTTTTTTTCAAAGAATCTAAAAACTCTTTAATTTTAGTTTTATATTTTTTAAAAATCAAACCTTTTGTGTAAAGATAAACACCAGCAAAAAAACCTACAAAAGAAATTAAAACAGCAATTACAATAAAAAGAGGATTACTAAAATATTTTTCTAATGCTAAGTCAGCAATAAAATTAGTTAAAACTAATAAAATTTCATTAAATTTAATAGAAAGAATAATAAATAAACCTATAAACATAAATAAAAAATCATAAACACACTCAGAAAGATACGACCCAAAACACGAAGGGAAAGGAACATTTGCAGTTTTTCGCAAATTACCGCATCTAACAAATCCTCCTAATTTTATAGTAAAACTATTCACAAAAAAATGCAGCATAAGAGCATAAAATGCAGTTTTAGGAACAACTTTAAAATTCAGATTTTCAACCTGAATTCTCCATTTTTCAGATCTTGCCACATAAGACATAAAATAGAACAACATTGCAATAAACACATAACCAAATTTAGCACCTAAAACCGTTTGAAATATTTCATTTAAAGGTTGGCCTCTTAATGCTAAAAAAAGGAATAATGCAGCAACTATAATTCCGGATAATGTTTTTAATATTTTTTTTTTCATGTATATATTTTAATATCCATTAGTAAACAATTGAATTTGTTTTTTGGATATATTTACAATTACAAATCCTTTGAATTTTCTTTTCCCGAAGCAGTTTTTTCAAGAATCCAAATTGAAAAAAACCCAACAATTGCCAAAACAATTGCGATAATTAGAATAGAGTCAAAAGTAGGCATAAAACGCTCATATCCAAACACTTTAACATCTCCATTAACAAGCAATTTACCAAATTTATCGGCTTGCATTAGCAGTCCATCTTTATCTAAAGAATGTTTCCAAGGCCAAAGAATGGCAAGCGAACCAAGAATAAAACCAGTTAACAAAGCAATTGTTTGATTTTTATATTTTTTATACAACCAAGACAAAAGATGTGCAAAAGCTAAAAGACCGAACACTGCACCTAAACCTAAAGGTATTATCAATTTAAAATTAAATTCATCAACAGCTCTCAAAATGAGTTCATACTCACCCATAAGCACGAGCACAAAACTACCTGAAAGACCGGGCAAAATCATGCTGCAAATAGCAACAACACCACTAATAAAAAGATATAAAAAAGAATCATTTTCGGTAGCAGGATTTAAAACTGTAATTACAGTAGCAATAGCAGTGCCTGCAACAAAAGAAGTTATTACCGGTAAGTTCCATTTATCTATTGTTTTACCTACGGCCCAAACCGAAGCTAAGATTAAACCAAAAAAGAAAGACCAAATAAAAATCGGATAATTTTCGAACAAAAAAGTTAATACCTTTGCAAGACTTATTATGCTAATGCCTGCTCCAAGCAAAACAACAAACAAAAACACAAAGTCGGTATGTTTTGCGAATTTTTTAAATTCGCCCTTAAAAAACAACTTAACTGCATGTAAATTAAACGATTTAAGACTATCAATAAGCCGTTCAAAAATTCCGGTAATTAAAGCAATTGTTCCCCCCGAAACTCCGGGTATAACATTTGCCGCCCCCATTGCAAACCCTTTAAAAAAGTTGCCCACATGTTCTTTTAAATTTGCCATATTTCAAAAATTTGGACAAATTTAAGAAAATTGCCGAATGAGTAGATTATGTTTTAAATTTTATTAATATAGATTGTGCAAAAAACATCATAATCTTAAATTTAAACCGGTCATTGCCCAATAAGGAGCACCAAGACCTGTTTCAATCTTTAAACCAATATTTTTTGTAACATAAACATTCCCACCTAAGTTCAATTGGTAAGCAAAAAATGGTTTTCTGAAAATTAAATTACTTGGAACAACTTTACTAATTAATGCATCAGAGATAAAAGCAGGAGCTATTCTTGAAATATAATCATTTAATTGAGAAAACGACACATTTCCTTGCCAGTAAGTAATCCCCAAACGACCACCAGCATAAACATCAAGTTTATTATTGTTTATAAAGTAATATTTTAAGTGAAATGTTGCATTAAATCTATTTATTTTCATTATCACAGCACTTGATTGAGCATCAATAGGAAAAAGATCAAAGTAAAAAAATTGATAAGTTGCGGCAAATCCAACCCCAATATTTTCATCAGCCATAAAAGTGTACGAAAGCTGCGGAACCGGGCTTGCATAAGCATCTTTTACTAAAACACCCTTAACCCACATATTTGTGTTTAAACCTAAAAAACTTGAACCAACACCAATTCCAATTTTATGAGTAGCATCAAAACTTTGAGCAAACAAGGATAGACTAAACACTATACCTGCAATAACTAAAAATATTTTTTTCATGATTTATTTTTTTGGTTTTTGAAATTAGAGTTTTTCCGAGTGCAGGTTGCAAAGTTCTGGTTACGGGTTGCGAGTTACAGGCTGCAATTATCTAATACTTGTCAACTTGCATCTTTAAACCTGTATCCCACTCCCCTGTTTCATTTCAAATAATCGCACAAACTTTCGGCCATGAGCATTCCAATCATACGCAATTCATATACATTTAACGGTTTCCCATTATGATTATTATTCCAATCACATTCAACAGTAGTAGAAAAACCGGAAACATTAATATCCGGATCACGCAAACCACTGCTAAAAGCATCAGCATAAAAATTATCCATAGTTCCTCTAATTTCAGTTAAAGGATAACCTGCATTTTTCTCATAAATATTTAAAAATTTACGTAATCTATGGAACTCCGCTTGCAATTGAGTGTACTCATTAAAAATGCCAAAAATTGGTTTTGAAGCCCCCGGATAAGTTGAATGAAAATCTAAAAAAACACGATAATTATATTTGTTATTAGTTTCTCTAATGAGTTCTTGAATACGCTTAACTGCTTTCCAGTGAGAATTTAACGACCAGTCTCTATTAAAATCAACCGGTTTTTGCATTCGTCCGCTTGCTCCGAGAAAAACATTATCAACATCAACCATAGGAACAACATAAATTAAAGTCTTTTTTCTCATTTTATGAGCCTTTTTATCATCAGAGATCAAGAATTTAATAAACCCCTCCAAAGTATAATTCATAGTTGTTTCAAAAGCGTGTTGCCGCCCAATAATCCAAACTACATCTTTAGCATTTGAATTTTTATTACCAATAACAATCAATGGAACCCTTAAACCACCTTCGCTATAAACAAGAGTCGAAGTATCAACATATTTATTAACAGAAATACTGTCAACAAATGAAATTATTTTTGAATAAGTGTAAGGGTAACCAGCTGCAATATAAACAGTGTCATTATGGAACTTATGCGTAAATCGCACCGATTTAGTTTCGGTATAAGAAGTTTCTATACGCTGCCAATTTACCATATCATAGCTAAAAACAGGATATTGAGGAGCCATAATATAATTTACAAATTCAATTTCAACAGAACATATTTTTGATGTATCGTAACCTATTAAACCAAAATTAAACCAACACCGAGTAGTATTAACATCATTTTCAAGCGATGGTTTAATTAAAACACTGTTTAAACTATCATTAGAATAAATTAATTCAGCGTTGCCATTTTCAAAATCGGCAAAAATACTAATTTGAGCACTCGCAGAAAACACCCCAATAAATATTAAAAAAATTAAATATATTTTCATAATTGCAAAAATACAATAATCTTTGTGCAACCTTTCAAAAAATTTTATTTCTTTAGCAAAACAGATTACTATAAACATTTAAGCATAAAAAACTATGAAAAAAATAAACTTTTTAACCACATTATTTCTTTTGCTCAGCTTGTCAATAAGTGCTCAAATTCAAAAGCACACAGATTGGACTTTTTCTACTCAGGATTTAGGCAACAATGAAGTTATGTTAATTTTTAAAGCAACAATTGACGATCACTGGCATTTATACTCCCCTTACAATCCTCCGGGAGGTTCAATTCCTCTTACTATAGAATATACCGAATCGGACGATTTTAAACTTATTGGTGGTATTTTACAATCCCCCGACCCTACTATTGTTTATGATGACATTTTTGGCAAAGATGAACACTATTATGAACATAACGCCACTTTTAAACAAAAAATCAAGGTAATTTCACCCAATAATTTTACAATTACGGGTACAGTTGACGGACAAAATTGCTTAGAAGACGGTAGCTGTATTAATTTTTCAGAAGATTTTTCTTTGTCAATTGCAGGTGCAACTACAAATAATAACACTCAAATAGACGATCCTATTGATGATAATCAAACAAATACCGACGATAATACAAATGACATAGAAATAGATACAATAATTTCTGACACAAATAATAGTGTTTTAGAGATTGTTGATTTAAGCGATTCAAATTCAGTAGATACAACATCAAGAATAATTTCCTACGAACCCACCGGCTCTACTCCAATATTGGTAGCAAACAATGACTATGAAACTGCCGGCAGCAATCGTTCTATGTTGTGGTTTTTTATTATTTCATTTTTATTAGGTTTAACAGCACTATTAACCCCCTGCGTTTTTCCGATGATTCCAATGACAATATCTTTTTTTATAAAAGGGAAAGATTCTAAAAAAGGAAAATTTAACGCTTTATTGTATGGAATTAACATTATGGCAATATACACTTTACCAATTGCCATAATAATTATAATAGCCCAACTTATGGGTTCAGGCGACTCAATATCCGGTGATTTTGCAAGTTTTTTAAGCACACATTGGTTGCCAAACACACTATTCTTTATAATATTCATGGTATTTGCTGCATCATTTTTTGGAGCCTTTGAAATTACTATGCCTCATTGGTTAGTTAACAAAACAAGTCAAAAAAGTGGTAAAGGTGGATTTTGGGGAATATTTTTCATGGCTTTCACATTAGTACTTGTTTCATTTTCGTGCACAGGACCAATTGTAGGGGCAGTGCTTGTTGAATCAACTCAAGGTGGATTAATACTTAAACCAATTTTGGGCATGTTAGGATTTTCGTTTGGAGTGGCTTTGCCGTTTTCATTATTCGCATTTTTCCCAACTTGGCTACAAAAACTACCCAAATCGGGCGGTTGGTTAAACTCCGTTAAAGTTGTTTTAGGATTTATTGAAGTTGCTTTTGGTTTAAAATTTTTAAGTATTGCCGACCAAACTTATCATTGGCACATACTTAACCGAGAAGTTTATCTCGCAATTTGGATAGCAACCTTCTTTTTAATGGGAATGTATTTAATAGGAAAACTAAAATTCGCTCACGATTCAGAAATGAAACATGTTGGAGTATTCAGACTCTTTTTGGGGATTATTGTATTCTCATTTGTAGTGTATATGATACCCGGAATGTTTGGAGCACCACTAAAAGCATTATCAGGCTATATGCCGCCAAAAACCACACAAGAATTTGATATAGAACGACTTAGCACCGGAAAATTAAGCTCAAATTTATGCGATAAACCTATTTACGAAGATCAATTAGAGTTACCACATGGTTTACAAGGCTACTATGAACCATATCAGGCTCTTAATTGCTCTAAAGATATTGGCAAACCAATATTCATTGATTTTACTGGACACGGTTGTGTAAATTGCAGAAAAATGGAGGAAAATGTTTGGTCGGACCCAAGTGTTCTAAAATTGCTAAATGAAGATTATATTATTCTTTCATTATATGTTGATGATAAAACAATTATGGTATCCGAACGTTTTTGGTTTACCTCCGTAGCTGATGGAAAACTAAAAAAAGAACTTGGCAAACAAAATGCAGACATACAGATTGTTAACTTTAATCAAAATTCACAACCTCTTTACGCCCTAATCGACCATAAAGGTAATGTTTTAGCTCCAACCAGATCATTTGATACTGATATTGATGCTTTTGTTGAATTTTTGGAACAAGGAAAAGAGCAATATAAATTATTGCACCCTGTGAAATAATAAAAACTACCCACAAATTAAAATCCGTTATATAATAATATTAATAACGGATTTTTTTATTCAAGCATTTAAAATTATACGAATTTAAAACTCGTATTCCCGAAATTATTCGGAAGTAAAAAAAATTGGTAGGTTTTTAGTTTTTGAAGTTTATACACTCCAAACCACAAATAATTCCTAAAAATCTGTCGAAAAAAAATATTCAGAATGCACCTGTTAAACAAAATAAATAGCAATATTTGACATAAAAACAACATTTTCTATTAATTTTATTAAAAATTAATTATTTTTGAAGCAAATAAACTTTTATGGATATTCAAATAATTGTTTGATCAAAGTAGAGTTTCAGGTTGATTAAACTGATTTTTTTAAAATACATAAAAAAGGCTCTGGTTTAATATAGCGTTGGAATTTCGATAGTTTCAAGATAAT